>JAGAPI010000162.1 GCA_017623335.1 Prevotella sp. | reverse complement strand
GTTCTTCGAGGTTCAGCCTAAGTTTGCACGCAACATTATTGTGGGCTTTGCACGCTTCAATGGTCAGAGCGTAGGTATCGTTGCCAACCAGCCTTCATGCTATGCCGGTGTGCTCGATGTTAACGCCAGCCGCAAGGGTGCTCGCTTCGTTCGTTTCTGCGACGCCTTCAATATTCCAATCGTATCGCTCGTCGACGTACCTGGATTCCTGCCTGGCACAGGTCAGGAGTACAATGCCGTGATTCTGCACGGAGCCAAGCTGCTTTACGCTTACGGTGAGGCAACTGTGCCGAAGGTTACGGTTACTCTGCGCAAGAGCTATGGCGGCAGCCACATTGTGATGGGATGCAAGCAGCTGCGCACCGACCTCAACTACGCATGGCCTTCAGCCGAGATTGCCGTTATGGGTGCAAGCGGTGCCGTGGCAGTGCTTTCGGCCAAGGAGGCAAAGGCAAAGAAAGAGGCAGGCGAGGACGTAAAGGCATTCCTGCAGGAGAAGGAAGACGAGTACACAGAGCTGTTCGCCAATCCATATCAGGCAGCCAAGTATGGCTACATTGATGATGTGATTGAGCCGCGCAACACCCGCTTCCGCATCTGCCGCGCACTGGCGCAGCTCGAAACCAAGCGTGAGAGTCTGCCAGCCAAGAAGCACGGCAACATACCTATGTAATTTAAAATTTATGACAGAAGATAAAAATGTGTATGCCGCCATTGCTATGGCAATACACGAGTATAAGGATAACAACAGGCACGACAGCGAGTCGGGCAAGATTACAATTGCCAACAAAGACTCAGAGTGGAACAGCCACTCTCAGACAATGACAGTCCGCCCGTAATACAAACATAAATTAGGTAAAACTATATGAAAGAGTACAAATATACCATCAACGGGAAAAAGTATGAGGTGACAATCGGCGAGATTACCGAGGAAGCTGCAACAGTGACTGTTAACGGCGAAGAGTACAAAGTGGCAATAGAGCCGGAGCAGGTCGAGCCGAAAGTTGTAGTGACACCACCGAAACCTGCAGCTCCGTCGGCTGCGCAGATAGAGGCTCAGAACGAGCGTCAGGCTGCCATAGCCCGTCTGCGCCGTAGCGTGGTGGCTCCTCTGCCAGGTACTATCGTTGGCGTAAACGTGAAAGTTGGCGACGAGGTGAAGTCAGGAGATGTTGTTGTGACATTGGAAGCAATGAAGATGGACAACCGTCTTGAGACAGAGCTCACAGGCACAGTGACAGAAGTATGCTGCGAACCTGGTCAAAGCGTAATGGAAGGCGACGTGCTTGTCGTTATAGGATAAAAAAGAAAAATGGGGTGAGAAAAATCTCACTCCATTTTTCTTTTTTATCTCTATACTATTGGGCTTATGGGGCATATTAGGCTTATTATGCATATAGGGCTTATAGCCCATCACTGAACATTCAACACTTCATACCCTGTTGTTTCTTGGAAATACCACGCATGGCTTGAATGTCTTTGCCTCTTCAAAATCCATCAGGGCGTATGATATTATTATCACGGTGTCGCCAACCTGAACTTTGCGTGCCGCTGCACCGTTGAGGCAGATGCAGCCGCTGCCGCGCTCACCCTTGATGATGTAAGTTTCGAAACGCTCACCATTGTTGTTGTCTACAATCTGCACTTTCTCTCCAGCCAGCATGTTGGCTGCGTCCATAAGGTCCTCGTCTATCGTTATGCTGCCCATATAGTTGAGATTTGCCTCTGTCACCTTCACGCAGTGCAGCTTAGACTTCATTACTTCTATAAACATTAGTCTTTATGTGTATTTTTTTTAGTGTTTTTAGAATCTTATATGGTCGATGAGACGTATCGGTGTCTTGCCGCAGTACACCGTGATGCAGCCAACGGCATAGCGGGCATCGCTCCAGTCATTGATATCAAGCAGTGTGTCGCCGTCGACAATGGAAAAGTATTCCACGTCAAGACCGTCAACAGCGTTTATCTGGCTCACCACCATGTCGTGGGTCTCCTTCACCGTGTGGTTGCGGGCATATTCCCGTCCTTCTTTCAGTGCCTTGTAAATGGCAGGTGCAATGAGTCTCTCATCGGGAGCTAACAGGGTGTTGCGGCTTGAACGGGCGAGTCCGTCGGCATCACGCACAATCTCACACTCAACAATCTCCACCGGCAGTTGCAGATAGTGCACCATGGCTTTTACCACAGCTATCTGCTGCCAGTCTTTCTCACCAAAATAAGCCTTGTCGGGGCGCACAATATAGAACAGACGGCTCACCACCTGGCACACTCCGTTGAAATGACCGGGACGGTGAGCACCCTCCATAACTGTGCTTACGGGAGGAAATTCAAACTGACGCTTGTCGGGTGTGGGATACATCTCTTCTACTGTCGGAGCAAGCACGTAGTCGGCTCCGCATTTTTCCAACAAGGCACAATCGGCATCAAGGGTGCGCGGATAGTTGGCAAGATCCGACTTGTCGTTGAATTGTGTGGGGTTTACAAACACCGACACCACCGTGACATTGTTTTCCTTAACACTGCGGCGCACAAGAGAGGCATGCCCCTCGTGAAGCGCGCCCATTGTGGGCACCAGACCAACCGTCCTGCCCTCCTTGCGCTCATCGAAAAGGGCATTTTGCAATTCTGCTATCTTACTAAAAACTTTCATTACTGTTTTGTAATCCTAAATCCAATATTTATTTCCACTTCACTTTGCGTTATTGCGGAATTTGAATGCAAAATAACTACATTTTTTGCAAACAAGCAAGGAAAAAGAGTAAAAAATTGACAAATTAGGTACAAAAAACACTAAAAAAGCCGTTTTTTTGCCAAAATGTGGAAAAAAAATCGTAACTTTGCACTAATTTTAAAGCTATTTATACAATGACAAAGAAGGTATTATTCATCAATCAGGAAATCATTCCTTACGTACCCGAGACAGAACTTTCTGTTATGGGAAAGAAAGTTCCACAGGCAATAATTGACAAAGGATGGGAAATCCGAACGTTCATGCCGAAATGGGGCAACATCAACGAACGCCGCGGACAACTGCACGAGGTGATTCGCCTGTCGGGAATGAACCTCATCATTGACGACACTGACCATCCACTAATCATAAAGGTAGCCACAATACCGCAGACACGCATTCAGGTGTATTTCATTGACAACGACGACTATTTCACAAAGCGTAAGATGACCGTTGACGACGATGGAGTGGAGTATGCCGACAACGGAGAGCGTGCGGTGTTCTTTGCACGTGGTGTGCTTGAGACTGTGAAGAAGCTGCGCTGGGTTCCGGACGTGATTCATTGCCAAGGATGGATGAGTGCGGTGATACCTTTCTATATCAAGACCGCATATGCCGATGAACCGTCGTTTTCCAACACGAAGGTGGTGACTTCACTCTTTGCTGAGAAGTTTAAAGGCAGTCTTGCCGACAACTTCAAGCGTTGCATTGAGCACCGTGATGCCACTATAGACAAACTGGAGGCATATCCAGAATCATTTGACTATGATGTGCTGGCAAAGTTTGCCATTGACTACAGCGACAGTGTTATAGACACCAACGAGGCAGTGAGCGAAGAGCTTAGAAAATATGCGGCTGAAAAGCTGGGTGACAAGTTTGTGACATGTCACGACGAAAACCTGTCGGAGACATACAACTCGCTTTACAATGCCCTTACTGAAGATAACGGGCAGTAAAATCATTTGTAGAATCGCATGTAACATAAATATAGGAATATGTCAGTATGTAAGCCGCATACTGACATATTTCACCAAAAGGCAACAAACAAAAGAGACTATGGATACAAGGATAACTATGATTGCGGCAGCAATGGCGCTGACAGCCTTCACTGCCTGCGATGAAACCACCGACACTCTCGGCAACTCGCTGACATCCGACGCCG
>JAGAPI010000161.1 GCA_017623335.1 Prevotella sp. | reverse complement strand
GCGGATGGAGAGCTACACGGCATCACCGTGCGGTGATGGATGGGCATCCTGCGGATGACACGGCGCAAGATAGTGTTCAGTGTTTAGTGTTTGGTGTTCAGTGATTAGTGGAGTTTATGCGCAGCCAATTAAACACTGAACACTAAAAACGAGCCGTGTCGTGCGGAGCACGCCGACAAACTGCTTTAGCAGTGCAGTGTAGCCCGGAGTATCGGCAAAAGGAGAGCAGTGTAGCCCTTCAGGGCGCAGTGTCAGCCCGGAGGGCGCAGTGGATATTGAGCATGAGCGGAGACGTTAACAAGGCAAACGGGCTGGAGCCGTATACCGAAGGGTTTGAATAGTGTTTAGTGTTCAGTGTTGGTGGCGGGCACGGCGGGCGCGGCGGGCGGTTTTCAGAACTCTCCTGCATACGCGCAGGAACGGCAGTTGCAGTGGCTGTGACTCCCGTTCCTACCCGCGCGTATAGAGTTCTGATTTCGCATTTTTGCCTGCCGTGCCCGCCGCGGCTTTTACGGCTGGCTGTCCTCAGGAATGTTTTTGAGATACATGCGCATATCCTCGGCGCTGCGCTCCACCACCCAGTAGCCACGCAAGTCGCCGCGGCGTGCAGAAGTGCTCGACAAAAAAAATATTAAAACTCATGTTTTATATTTTGTTTTGTGCTAACTTATTCGTAATTTTGCAGTATGAACTATACAGCATTATGGCGGCAGCTCGCTGCCGTGTATGATGAGAGAGAGGCACGCGCCATAGCACGGTATGTGCTTGAGGAGAAATTCGGTATGGACACCACAGACATATACTGCGGCGTGGAATTGCCCGACGATGACAGGATGGCTGACGTCGTGGGGCGGCTGATGCGCAAGGAACCCGTGCAGTATGTCGTGGGGTGGACGGACTTCTGCGACCACAGGTTTGCAGTGGGGCACGGCGTGCTGATACCGCGCCCCGAGACCGGGGAGCTTGTGGAGCATATCATCGCCGGCGGGCACCGCTCGCCTACGATACTCGACATTGGCACGGGCAGCGGATGTATAGCCATATCGCTGGCACTGGGGATTGACGGGGCAGAGGTGACGGCGTGGGACATATCACGCGAGGCGCTCAGCACGGCATTGGGCAATGCGGAGGCATTAGGGGCAAAGGTGAGGCTGGAGTGCCGTGATGCGCTCACTGCCCCCGACGACGCCGGCAAATGGGACGTGATAGTAAGCAATCCGCCATATATCTGCAACAAGGAGCGTGCGGCGATGGACGGCAACGTGCTCGACCATGAGCCGCACACGGCGCTGTTTGTGCCCGATGACGACCCACTGCTGTTCTACCGTGCCATCACCCGGTATGCGCGCAAGGCTCTGAAGCCCGGCGGAACACTTTACTTTGAAATCAATCCGCTTTATGCCGATGACATGACAAAAATGGCAAAGGAAGAGGGATTCAATGACATCAGGATAATTGAGGACTGTTTCGGGGAAAGGCGGTTTGCGGAGATAGGGGGAGACTGGCAATAATAACTAATGGGAGTATGGGGCTTATATATTATAGGCTTATGGGGCTTATTGGGCATATTGGGCTTATAAAAAAACATAACGGTAAAGATAGTAAACAATGAAAAGACAAATATCTGAGGCGGATGCCAAGAGCCGTCTGGCGGCACTCTGCGCCAAGAGCGAACACTGCTGCGGCGAGATGCTCGACAAGATGCGGCCGTGGGAGGTGGCAGAGGAAGCACAAGTCCGAATAATGCAGTATCTCACTGAGCACAAGTTTGTTGACGACGGGCGCTATGCCCGCGCCATGGCAATAGACAAGGTGCGCTATAACAAATGGGGCAGGAAGAAGATTGAGCAGGCTCTATGGCTTAAGCATGTCGACCAGGACATAATAAAGACCGTGCTCGATGAGATTTCCGACAGCGAGTATCTTGACGTACTGCGACCGCTTCTGAAAGCCAAGCGGCGCAGCGTGAAGGGGAGCTCGGAGTATGAGGTGACGCAAAAGCTCGTGCGCTTTGCGATGTCGAGAGGGTTTGACTACCAGCTGATAAGAGAATGTTTAGAGAGCGATGTTGAGGAAGAGGATTAGTGTGCAACATCCCAGCATAAAAAACATTAAAAAATTAGCACGATGTAATAATTCATCATTCTTCATTCTTCATTCTTCATTTTTTTTCGTAACTTTGCAGAAAAATTAATTATCTGCAACAAAAATAATTAAAACAAAATACGTTATGGAATCAATAAAGGATGCATTTGCAAAGAAATTGCTTGAAGTAAAAGCTATAAAGCTACAGCCCAACGACCCGTTCACATGGGCTTCGGGATGGAAGTCACCATTCTATTGCGACAACCGCAAGACACTGTCGTTTGCCGACCTCCGCACATTTGTGAAACTGGAACTGTGCCACAACATTCTGGAGCAGTTCCCCGAGGCAGAGGCTGTGGCAGGAGTGGCTACGGGAGCTATCGCTCAGGGCGCACTCGTTGCCGACCAGCTGGGCATGCCGTTTGTGTATGTGCGCAGCAAGGCAAAGGACCACGGCATGCAGAACCTCATAGAGGGTGAGCTGGAGAAAGGCACCAAGGTGGTGGTGGTTGAGGATCTTATCTCCACCGGCGGCAGTAGTCTGAAGGCAGTGGAGGCACTCCGCCAGTATGGCTGCGAGGTTGTTGGCATGGTGGCAAGCTACACCTATGGTTTCCCCGTTGCCGAGAAGGCTTTTGCCGATGCTAATGTCAAGCTCGTGACCCTTACCGACTATGAGCACGTTGTGGCACAAGCTGTGAAGACCGGATATATCAGCGATGCCGACGTAGAGGTGCTTGGCGAGTGGAGAAAGAACCCTTCAGAGTGGCGCCAATGAGCAAGTTTGAAAGCACAATAAAGCAGATACCGCATCCGCAGCAGGCTGTGTACCGCTGCATCAGCGACCTGAGCAATCTGGAAAGGGTGAAGGACCGTGTGCCTGCCGACAAGATAAAGGACTTCTCGTTTGACTCTGACACCGTGAGCCTGAACGTAGACCCGGTGGGCGCGGTGACATTTAAGATAGTGAACCGCGAGGAGCCAAAATGCGTGAAGTTTGAGGGCGCTGGCACTCCCCTGCCCATCCATCTGTGGATTCAGGTGCTGCCCGTGAGCGACACCACAAGCAAGATGAAGCTCACGGTGGAGACAGACATTCCCATCTTCGTGCGCCCGATGGTGGAAAAGCCCCTAAAGGAGGGTATAGAGAGAATCGCCGACGTGCTGGCGATGGTTGACTATGGTGAATAAAGGGATAAAAAAAATATGGCAAACAAACTTTGGGAAAAGAATTTTGAGATAAACAAGGAGATAGAACGCTTC
Organism: Prevotella sp.; assembly: GCA_017623335.1. The sequence continues at coordinate 17,424 of JAGAPI010000161.1, read as the reverse complement.
ACCGTGGGGCGCGACCGCGACATGGACCTGTATCTGGCAAAGTACGACGTGCTCGGCTCAATGGCGCATATCACCATGCTGGAGAGCATAGGACTGCTGGAGAAAGCCGAACTGACACAACTGACAGCCGAACTGAAAAAGATATATAAAATATGTGAGGACGGCAAGTTTGTGATAGAGGACGACGTGGAGGACGTGCACTCGCAGGTGGAGATGATGCTCACACGCAGTCTCGGCGACATGGGCAAGAAGATACACAGCGGGCGGTCGCGCAACGACCAGGTGCTGATGGACCTGAAGCTGTTCACACGCCACGAACTGAAAGAGGTTGCCGATGCCGTGAAGGTGCTTTTCGACGAATTAATCCAGAAAAGCAACGAATACAAGGGCGTGCTCATGCCGGGCTACACCCACCTGCAGATAGCCATGCCGTCGAGCTTCGGACTGTGGTTCGGTGCCTACGCCGAAAGCCTTGTTGACGATGCCCTGTTCCTGCAGGCAGCATACAAGATGACCAACCGTAATCCGCTGGGAAGTGCAGCGGGCTATGGCTCATCATTCCCGCTTAACCGCACCATGACCACCGAGCTGCTCGGTTTTGACTCCATGGACTACAATGTGGTGTATGCCCAGATGGGGCGCGGGAAGATGGAGCGCAACGTGGCGTTTGCCATTGCCACCATTGCGGGCACACTGTCGAAGATGTCATTCGACGCATGTATGTTCAACTGCCAGAACTTCTCGTTTGTAAAACTCCCGAAGGAGTGTACCACGGGGTCGAGCATAATGCCGCACAAGAAGAATCCCGACGTGTTTGAGCTTATCCGCTCCAAGAGCAACAAGCTGCAGGGACTGCCGCAGCAAATAATGCTGATGATGAACAACCTGCCCGTGGGATATTTCCGCGACCTGCAGATAATAAAGGAGATATTCCTGCCGGCATTCGACGAGCTGAAGGACTGCCTGCAGATGGCGGCATACATAATCAATAGGATTGACGTGAACCGCAACATTCTTGACAATCCGATGTACGACCTGATGTTCTCGGTGGAAGAGGTGAACAACCTTGCCGCCTCAGGAATGCCGTTCCGCGATGCCTACAAGAAGGTGGGGCTGGACATTGAGGCAGGTAAGTTCCATGCCGACAAGAACATACACCACACCCACGAGGGCAGCATAGGCAACCTGTGCAACGACAAGATTGAGGCACTTATGGACAAGGTGTTAGGCGGTTTTGAGTTTGAACGTATGGAAGAGGCGGAAAAGGCGTTGCTTCAGTAAACGAGTTGACAAGTAAACGAGTTGACGAGTAAACAAATGAACAAGAGGACAAACATACAAGGGAACAAATTTACAAGTAGACAAGGGGACAAGAAACTAACAACTTGTCAACTCGTCCACTTGTTAACTTGTCTACTAATAATCACGGCATGCAGCGCCGACCCGCAATACAGCACCACCTATCCCTGCAACTTCTATTTCGACACGGGCAAGCACCCAACGAGCATTCTGACACGTTCGCTGGACAATCCAGGCATGTGGACATTCGTGTCGGTGAGACAGAGCCAGGGAATAAACCATGTGATGGTGATACCCAACAACGGCGATGCCGAGGACATAGCCATGACCACGGAAATAGAAAACCACAGGGTGAACTACAACAACATGGGTGCCGACAACGGAATAATCGTGGGATGCAGCAATTTCTCGGGCATCAGGGCATACGACCGCCAATGTCCGAAATGTCTTGACAATGCCAGAAACAGTGCACTGGAATGGGACGACAACAGGCAGATGGTGAAATGCAAGTCGTGCCAGTCGGCGTATATGCTTGAAAACGGAAGCTGCACCACGGCAGGCATACGTCTGCTGGAGTACAAAGTGGCATTTTCAGGACCAGGCTCGCCGCTGCAGGTACATAACTGATTTATTTTGCAACGAATATACAAAAACAGCCCGTCAGCAACTTATATTTATTGTAAATTTTAAAAAACTTTATCGTTTTGTGCTAAAATAATTAAAAAACTTTGGCAATATAGAATTATAATGCTACCTTTGCACAAAATTTTGATGCCGCAATGGTGGAATTGGTAGACACGAGGGACTTAAAATCCCTTGACCCGAAACGGTCGTGCGGGTTCGAGTCCCGCTCGCGGCACACTAAAAAATTGAGAGAATCACTTTATATAACTTAAAGTATGCAAACGAAAAATCTTTTATTCCTGTCAGCAGCATCTGTTCTTATGCTGACATCGTGCTCAAGCAAACTTGGAGCACTTTCTGCCGACAACATTAAGGTTGTGCCTAATCCGATGGAGACCGAGGCAGGCCAGGTTCCAGTAACTATCAATGGTATCTTCCCTGAGAAGTACATGAAGAAGAAGGCTGTGGTTACAGTTACTCCCGTGCTCCGCTACAACGGACAGAGCGTGGCAGGCAGCCCCGCTACATTCCAGGGCGAGAAGGTGCAGGGCAACGACCAGACCATCTCTTACCTCGTGGGCGGTCACTATACCATGAAGTCAAACTTCAAGTATGTGCCTGAGATGCAGAAGAGCGAGCTCTACCTCACATTCAACGCAAAGGTGGGCAAGAAAGCCGTTAACGTGCCGGAAATCAAGGTTGCCGATGGCATCATCGCTACATCAGAACTTTACAAGGAGACAATGAAGAGCAGCCAGGCTTGCCTTATGCCAGACGCTTTCCAGCGCATCGTAGAGCAGAAGCAGGTTGCCAACGTTAACTTCCTCATACAGCAGGCTGAGCTCCGCAAGAGCGAGCTGAAAAACAACTCGGTGAAGGAGTTTGTTAACCTGCTCAACGAAATCAACAACGACCGCGAGCGTCTCAACCTCACCAACATCGAGGTATCGGCTTACGCTTCACCTGATGGTGGTGTAAAGCTCAACGACAAGCTCGCCAACAAGCGTCAGCAGAACTCTGAGAAGTTCGTAGGCCAGCAGCTGAAGAAGGCTAAGATGCAGGCTGACGTTGATGCCAACTACACCGCTCAGGACTGGGAAGGATTCCAGGAGCTGGTTAAGGCAAGCAACATCCAGGACAAGGACGTAATCCTCCGCGTACTCTCTATGTACAAGGATCCAGAGGAGCGTGAGGCACAGATTAAGAGCATGAGCTCTGCATTCCGCGAGCTGGCTGACGGCATCCTGCCACAGCTCCGCCGTGCACGCATGACCATCAACTACGAGCTCATCGGCCGCAGCGACGCTCAGATTGAAGAGCAGCTCAAGGCTGACGCAAAGGAGCTGAGCGTAGAGGAAATGCTCTACTCTGCAACTCTCACCAACGACTGCGCTGAGAAGGCTGCACGCTACACCAAGACAGCCGAGATCTATCCTAACGATGCACGCGCATTCAACAACCTCGCCACTTTGGCATACGCCAACGGCGACTACAACAAGGCTAAGGATTATCTCAACAAGGCTGTGGCTGTAAGCAACAAGGCTGCCGAGGCCAAGGCTAACCTCGGTATGATTGCTCTCCAGAGCGGCGACGTTAAGACTGCTGAGACTCTGATTTCACAGGCTGCAGGCGCCAACGGACTGGGCGAGGTTCTGGGTAACCTCCACATCGCTCAGGGCAACTATGCTCAGGCTGCCATCGACTTCGGCAACTCTAACAGCAACAGCGCTGCTCTTGCACAGCTCCTCAACAAGGACTATGCTTCTGCCCTACAGACTCTGAGCCGCGTGAAGAACGCCAACGGTGTGACCGATTACCTCAAGGCAATCATCAATGCACGTCAGGGCAACAACAGCGCAGCTGCACAGGCTCTGAAGTCGGCTCTTGCAAAGGATCCTTCGCTGCAGAAGTATGCAGCCAACGACCTTGAGCTGAAGAACGTGAAATAATATACATCCCATATTTAAATAAATAAGGAGTTCAATTGCATTTGTCCTATGAATAATGTTATAGGTAATATAATGAAACGGCAATTGAACTCCTTTTTTATTGCCATTTGTCTTTTTGTTTCCATTGCCGCAATAACATCGTGCGGTGTATCCGACGGGCAGTTCCGCATTGAGGGCCGCCTGAACAACATCAACCAGGGCGAGTTCTACATCTACAGTCCCGACGGCGGACTGGTGGGCATTGACACCATACACATAGCCGACGGACGCTTCAGCTTCGAGACTTCACTCGCTGAAGAGGCAACCTATATGATTGTGTTTCCCAACTCATCAGAACAGGTGGTGTTCGGGAAGTCGGGAGCCACGGCGAAAATAAGCGGTGACGTGTCGCACCTGAAAGAAATAGAGATTGAAGGCACCGACGAAAACAAAAAGATGACCGAACTACGCAAGCATATTGCCAACCAGACACCGCCTGAACAGAAAAAATCGGCAATACAGTTCATCAACGACAATCCCGGTTCGATTGTCAGCATACACCTCATAGACAAATATCTGCTGCAGGCAGAAAAGCCCGACTATAAGGAGGCTTACACCCTTGTGGACAACCTGCTGAAGAAAGCGCCCGCAAATATCCGTCTGCAGGCTTTGCGCAAGCAGCTCGAAGTGGTGCGCAACATGGCTGACTTTAAGCGTATGCCCGACTTCTCTGCCACCGACATATACGGAAAGGCTGTCAACGCCTTCACACTGAAATCGGAGCTGAACGTGGTACTTTTCTGGGCATCATGGGTGAGCGAGAGCTACAGTCTTATCAGCCAGATGCAGACAATGAAAAAGGAATACGGCTCGCGCCTTGCCGTGCTCAGCATTTGCATAGACGCACAGAAAGACGACTGCAAGCGCCGTGCTGACCGCGACTCGCTGAAATGGGCTACCGTATGCGACGGCAAGATGTGGCAATCGCCGCTGCTCCGCAAGTTCTGTGTAATCGATGTGCCGTGCTATATGCTCATCGACCGCTCAGGGCGCATCATTGAACGGGACATAGCGCTCAATGACCTCAGGGAAAAGATTGAAAAGAGACTGAAAAAAGCGGAATAATTATTCCGCTTAAATTCCTCCGGATTTTCCACCCTTAATTGGCTCTTCAACAAAATTGAAGAGAACAGTAACTCCTTTCCTTTCTTTTTTATTGAGGAAAACTTTGCCTTTTTTATTGAGGAAAACTTTGCCCTTTTTATTGAGGAGAACATTTCCCTTTTATTGAGGGGAACTTTGCCCTTTTATTGAAAGAAACTTTACTCCTTCCACTTGCAATAAGGATTGCCGCGCAGATGCGAGTTGTAGTACCTGCGGTCACCGGTTACCTCGCAGCCGATGAAGGCTGGCTTTGTGTATGGTTCGTCCTCGCTGCCAAGCTCTACCTCAGCCATCACGAGTCCCTCGTTGTCGCCATAAAACTCGTCAACCTCAAACACATGGTTGCCGCTGCGCACAAGATAGCGGGTCTTGTCGATAATGCCCGGATCACAGAGCTTAAAGAGCTGCTCTGCCTCGTCAACGGTTATCTCCTTTTCAAACTCATAACGGCTGAGACCTGCACTGTCCGACGGTCCCTTGATAGTGAGATAACCCTTGTCGCCACGAATGCGAACACGGACGGTTTTACCGCCCGTGCTGCAAATATAGCCCTGCTTGATGCGGCTTTGCGAAAAAGCCTGCTCCCTATAAGAGGAGTCGCGCACCAGAAATTTGCGTTCTATCTCAAGTCCGCTCATGACATCATGGCAAAAACCCAACATGTGTAGATGATGCCCATTGCCAGAAGCACACCGATAATCCATTTCACCACGTTTCTGCCTTCTTTTTCCTGCTTGGCAGTGTAAGCAGCACGCTTAGCGTTTTCCTTTTTTTTCTTCATAATTCTAAGTTTTATTATTATTGTTGTTATTGTTTTTTTATTATTGGGTATATGGGGCTTATGGGGCTAATTAGGCTTATTGGGCTAATAGGACTTATTGGGCTAATAGGGCTAATTAGGCTAATAGGGCTTATTGAGCAAATAGCACTCCCTGCCCCAACACTAATCCTCATCCACCACGGGGAACTCCATGAGATATGCCTTGATGAAATCGTCAATCTTGCCGTTCATCACGCCATCCACATCGGTGGTCTGATAGTTGGTGCGGTGATCCTTCACGCGGCGGTCATCAAACACGTATGAGCGTATCTGGCTGCCCCACTCTATCTTCTTCTTGCCAGCCTCAATCTTTGCCTGTGCCTCAAGGCGCTTCTTCATCGCACGGTCGTAGAGCTGCGATTTGAGCAGACGCATGGCATTGTTGCGGTTTTCGAGCTGCTTACGGCTCTCGGTGTTCTCAATGAGGATTTCCTCTTCCTCGCCCGTGTCAGGGTCGGTGTACTGATAGCGCAGACGCACGCCAGTCTCCACCTTGTTCACGTTCTGTCCGCCGGCACCTCCTGAGCGGAACAGGTCCCAGCTAACCTTCGACGGGTCGACATACACCTCGATGGTGTCGTCGACAAGAGGCGATACAAACACCGATGCGAAGCTGGTCATGCGCTTACCCTGCGCATTAAACGGCGACACACGCACCAGACGGTGTACGCCGTTCTCGCTCTTCAGATAGCCGTAGGCATATTCACCGCCCTCTATCTGCATTGTGACGCTCTTTATTCCAGCCTCGTCGCCTTCCTGAAGGTTGCTTATTGTCACCTTGTGACCCTTAGATTCTGCCCAGCGTATATACATTCGCATGAGCATTGATGCCCAGTCCTGACTCTCAGTGCCTCCTGCGCCGCTGTTGATTTTCAGCACGCAGTCCATCGGGTCTTCCTTCTGGCGCAGCATGTTCTGAAGCTCCAGGTTCTCAATAGCCTCCACAGCCTTGGCATAGTCGGCGTCAACTTCCTCCTCGGTCACCATTTCCTCCTTGTAGAAGTCGAAAGCTAACTGTAATTCGTCAGCAGCTACGCGCACATCATTATATCCGTCAAGCCAACGCTTAATCGACTTGACCTTCTTCATCTGCTCCTCAGCACGCTTGGGGTCGTCCCAGAAGTCGGGCGCCTGAGTACGGAGGTCCTCCTCCTCAAATTCTATTTTTTTCTTGTCAATCTCCAAATACTTGTACAAAGCGTCTGCACGCTCCATTACATCTTTGAGCTGTTCTTGTGTTATCATAATTAGTGCTAAGTGTTCACTATTTAGTTATCCTTTACTCTTCATACATTTTGTCAATCACAGCCTTATAGCGCTCGTTCACCACGCGGCGGCGCAGCTTCAGCGTATTTGTAAGCTCACCACTCTCCATTGTAAACGGATTTGGCATGATGGTGAATCGCTTTATCTGCTCATAGTGTGCCAGCTGTTGCTGCAGAGTCTCGATGCGGCTCATGAGCATCTTGTTTATCTTTGGATTGGCGCAAAGGTCCTCGCGGCCGCTGAACTGTATGCCATGCTCGCGGGCATATTCCTCAAGCAGCGAATATGTTGGCACGATGAGTGCCGACACGAACTTGCGCTCGTCGGCAACCAGGCACACCTGGTCGATGTATTTGTCGACAAGCAGCTTCGATTCAATCATCTGCGGCGCGATATACTTGCCGTTGCTGGTCTTGAAAAGGTCCTTTATGCGCTCCTTCAGGAACAGCTCGCCGTCTTTCAGATAACCGCAGTCGCCGGTGCGGAAGAAACCGTCGCCGGTGAAAGCCTGCCCATTCAGGTCGGGACGGTTATAATATCCCGGCGTGATGGTGGCTCCGCGGAGCAGCACTTCGCCCTCATCGCTTATCCTCACCTCCACATTATCCAACGGACGCCCTACAGAACCAATGGTCACAGGCGCGTCGACATGGTCGTTGCTCACGGTGGCGAGGCTCTCGGTGAGCCCGTAGCCCACCATCATGTTCAGTCCTATGGCATGCACAAACTCCTCGACGTGAGCTGAGACAGTAGCACCTGCGGTTGGGAAGAAATTGGGATTCTCCAGTCCCAGCTCCTTGCGGATAAGGCTGAACACCATCTTGTTCATAAACTCATATTCGAGATGTAGCGCCAGCGGCGGGCGTTTTCCCCTGAGCACATACTCCACATTGTGCCTTCTGCCCACATACTCGGCACGCTTAAACAGGCGGCGGGTCACGGGATTAGCCTTGTCCATCTTTTCCTGAACGGCGATATACACCTTTTCCCAGAATCGCGGAACGGAGCACATACATGTGGGATGAGTCTCGCGCATCGACTGCTGCACGCGGTGAGGGTCGGTGTTGATAATCAGCGTACAGCCCTCGGAGATGCTGAGCATTGTCCATCCCTTCTCAAAGATATGGGCGTAGGGCAGGAAGTTGAGCACGCGGTCGCGGTCGCTCATGATCTTTATGCCGCGGTGGTTGGCTGCAAGGGCAGCGTCATACTGCGTGTGGCGGAGCATCACTCCCTTGCTGTCACCTGTGGTGCCGCTGGTGTAGAGGATGTTAGCCAGGTCGTCCTCCTGTATATTGTTTGACAGACTGTCCACCTCGCACTGGCGCGGATAGCCGGCTCCAAACTTCAGGAAGTCCTCGAAATACATGGCGGAGCCGTTGCCCTCGGCTATATGCACATGGCGGTCGAACACGATAACCTTCTCAAGCGTGGGACAGAGCGCCAGCACCCGGCAAGCCTTGTCGTACTGCTCCTGCTCTCCCACAAACACGATGCGCACCTTGGCGTCGTTCACCATAAACTGTATCTGCTGCTCGCTGCTTGTGGCATAGAAAGGAATAGGCACAGCTCTCACGCCCCAGGCTCCGAACTCGCAAAACAGATATTGTGCGCAGTTCTGCGAGAACACGGCGATGTTCTCCTGAGGCTTGACACCGAGGTTGAGCAAAGCATTGCTTACTGTCCTGACCTTCTCGGAAAAGACATTCCAAGACATTGACTTCCATTCCGTTGTGCCGAAGTCCTGATATATAAGCGCTTCGCGCTCACCATATTTCTTCGCCTGCTCGTGTACAAGCACCGAGAGATGACAATTAGTCTGCATACTGTTACGTTTTTGATATTTTCATGCAAAAATACATCTTTTTTTTCATATCTCAAAAGAAAAAGGTGAAAAAGTTGTGTGTTTCGCAAATTTTCATTACTTTTGTAAGCGGAAAACGAAAAATGAATAACAGATGCAAAAAGACAGGATATTCGCAGCCACAGTGATTGGAGCCATTATGGCATGGCTCTTCGTGGGCAATCCAGAAAATCCGTCGGCTGCCTTTCTCAAATGTCCTTTCCACTGGCTTACAGGCTTGCAGTGCCCGCTGTGCGGCACGCAAAGGGCGGTGCATCATCTGCTGCATCTGCGCGTAGGGCGGGCTTTTGCCTGCAATCCCTGGCTTGTGGCAATAGGCGTCTATGCCGTGGTGTATGCCTCAGGGCGCTGGCGCTCCAGGCGCGCGGTGCTCACGATGCTGGCGCTCACGATGGCGTGGGGAATCGTAAGGAACTTATTTTTAAACATTTAAATTATAAACTTATGAACAAAATTTCTATCAACAAATGCGTCGGTGGCGCATGGGATCTCACCACCAAAAACTGGATCATGTGCATTATTGTGCTCGTGACAAGCATCGTTGTGTCGGCCATCAGCAGTTTAACTGCTCCAACGGTAGACTACAACACTTCGGGCATGACGTTTGAGGAGTTGATTAATATGTATGCTGAAATAATTTCCAACAGCTTCGGCGTGTTCACCCTCGTGGCATACATCGTGCAGTATATCATCTATGCAGGTCTTTACAAGATGTCGCTCAATGCCTACAACGGGCAGAAAGCAGACACTTCGGCCTACAAGATGCCGCTTGCAACCTACGTGAAGTTCATTGCCGCATGCATTGCCTACTGCATTTTGGTGTGGGTGGGACTTATCTGCTGCATCATTCCCGGCATCATCATCGGCGTGCGCCTGATGTTTACACCTTTTATATTATTAGACGAGCCCGAAACCGAACTGACCGAGGCATTCAAGAAGAGCTGGGCCATGACGAGCGGAAATTTCTGGAGCCTGTTCGGACTGCTGATTGTTGCCCTTCTGATAAACGTAGTAGGATTTGTCTGCTGCTGCATTGGAGCGATATTCACCGCCGTGATGGCAGTCTTCATGATGGTTATCGCCTACTATCAGCTGAAGGACAACGTGAATGACTTCGGCCAGCCCGTGACAGAGATTTAAATAAAGGCATTGCCCGCAACATCCCTGCGGCAAAACACAGTGAAGGCTGGATTTCCTGACAGAGAATCCAGCCTTCATTATGTATTAACGGGAGTTTTATTTTTTCTCTAGACCTAGAGAATTATTTTTCTATACATAGATTTTTATTTCTCTAGCGCTACAGAATTATTTTTCTAGCGCTACAGAATTTTTTCTCTAGCGCTAGAGAATTTTCTAAACCTTACCGTGGACTTTTTCAAAGCCCGGGCCAGGGCATTTTCACTGCGCCTTTGAAGTGGCGTAAAGTCCGATGCAGGCGCCGATGAAGCCGCCGCTCTTGTTTGTGGTGAGGTTTGACGCGTCGGCACCTCTTACTATAAGCTGCCAGTCGCCGTTGCCGATGGCGGCGTAGAAGTTGTAGAGACCGCCGTCGCCCTCAATCTTCAGGCGCACGGGCTGGTTCATCTGCTCTGGGGCGATTACAAGCGAGCCGAGGGGCATTGTAACCTTTTCGCGGCGCATCACCACCACGGCAGGCTTGCCCTCGAAGATTGTCTTGCCGAAGGTGAAGTTGTAGTCCTCGTTCTGCAGCAGGGCAAAGCCGGCGAAGTCCTTGTCTGACGAAGGAGTGAACGTGAGGCTGGTCTCTGCCGAGAACTTGGTGTGCTGCTGGCGGCAGAACACAGCCGAGAGATTCTCGCGCTGGGTGATGTTCACCGGCAGCGGAGTGATTTCCAGTCCGTTGCCCACCTTGTGGAAAGGTTTCTCGATGTTGCGGAGGAACATCCAGCGCATGTCGAGCTGCGGAGCGTCGAAGCGGTCGGTGTAGCTGAAGTTGCCCGTGTTGTGAAGTCCCTCTATTGGTTGCAAGCCAAGCTTGTCAACAACAGTAGGCACCACCTTGCCCTTCTCAAGTATCACCGGCCATCCGTCTTTCCAGGTTACGGGCAGCAGATAGGTGTCGCGGCCGGTGTTGTAGTACTTCTTCTTGTCGTAGGGACGGCATCCGAGGAACACGGCCCACCAGTCGCCCTTGGGACCCTGCACGATGTCGGCGTGACCTGCGCTCGACACATAGTCGTCGCGGCTCTCGTCGAGCCCCGTGCGCTGAGTAAGTATGGGGTTTCCGCTAAATTCCTCCCAAGGTCCCTCGGGCTTCTTGGCGCGCAGGATAACCTCGCTGTGCCACTCGCCCGTGCCGCCCTCGGCGCACATCAGATAATAGTATTTGCCGACCTTGAACATGTGGGGTCCTTCAATCCAGATGGGATGCTCCTGCACGTGGGTGCCGCCGCGCAGAATCTCAATCTGGTCGCCCACCACGCTGTCGCCCTTCACGTCGAAGTAGTGGAGCATTATGGAGCGCTGTCCCTCGTAGTCGTGACCGCCAATGGGCTCGTCGTTGTTCACGATATATCCGCGGCCGTCCTTGTCGAAGAAGAACGAGGGGTCGATGCCCCCTACCTTAGGCAGATAGATAGGCTCGCTCCAGCCCTTCTCGGGGTCGGTGGATTTCACGTAAAAGTTGCCTGCGCCCACGTTTGTGGTAATCATGTAGAACGTCTTGTTCTTCTCGTTGTAGGATATTGCCGGCGCAAAGATGCCTCCGCTCACATTCTGACGGCGCAGCGGCAGCTGGCTGTCACGGTCGAGCACATGGCCAATCTGCTTCCAGTTCACCAGGTCGCGGCTCTTGAAGATGGGCACACCGGGGAAGAACGAAAACGACGAGTTCACGAGATAATAGGTGTCACCCTTGCGGCATATTGAAGGGTCGGGGTAGAATCCCGCCATCACAGGGTTAAGAAACTGGCGGCTTGCATCGTACTGCTTAGCAAATCGCGCATCATTGCCGCTGTAGTTGAAGTAGCCAAACTTTGCCGTGCCTTCCGCGTTGGCGGCACTCGCCGCAATCATCGCGGCAGCTGTCAGAAGAAATTTTCTTACTTTCACTTTTTTCAGTTATTAATTATTAGTTATTATTTATTAATCAGCAACTACTCTGCTGGTTTTCTTTTCAACAGTAATAACCAGGAATGAACCAAAAATATTCATAAATAATAATGTTTGCTAAAGCAAATAATTGCCAAAAATTTATGTTTATTGGTGGCATCGCCACTATAATATTATTTTATTGGTCATTTATGGTTTATTTCCGGTCATTACTGTTCAAAAAAACACTATTGTTGTAATTACATTAATTATCTGTTAGCTTATTCTGTTTCCGCAAACTTTATTGTTACGGTTTGGGGACGCTCTGTTCCGGTTTGAGCAGTCTCACACGGAGAATCTTGCCCGTGGCAGTGCCCTTGCGGCTGCGGAAGGTCACGGTGACGCTCTTCTTATCCCTGAGAAGCTCTGCGGGTACGGGGCACTCCACGTTCAGCGTCCCGCCGTCGGCATTCTGTCCTGCGCCATCAGCGGCATTAAACCTGTCGCCAGCGGCAATCACCTTGCCGTCGACGAGCAGCTCCAGCCCGCGCGGCTGATTATTCGCCTCGCTGCCGCGGCAACGCACGTGGAGAATCAGGCTGTCAAGCCCTCCCGTGTTCATCCTGTATTCAAAATATCCGCCGTCGCGCGCCTCGCGCCAAGCCTCGCCGCCGGTGTTGCCCGTCGACGTGCGGTCCTGCGCCATGTAGTGGTCGGCCTCTGGCTGCTGCTCGCCCATGATTACGGCGTCTACGGTGCGGCGGTCGAGCTCCAGCTTCTGGCGCTCCTGCTCCATCACCGCAGCCTTGTGCCGTGCATATTCGTCCTTGGTCATCGACAGCCAGTACATCATGTAGCGGCAGTCGTGCAGGGTGAAGAAGGGCTCAAGCACCAGGTCCTTGAACTTTCCGTCGAAGAGCCCCGGCACGGTGTAGCACATCGGCTTTCCAGCCACGGGCTGCATGTTGTTCAGTTTTTTAAGTATGTCGCTGCGGTCGCCAACTATCACCGGCGTGTCGAAAAGCGACACCAGCGGACCGTGGGCTATGTGTCCCCAGCGGCTGTCGTCGGCAACGAGCCCCGTAAGTCCGTCCGTTCCCATGCGTGCGCTCATGAGCACCGGACCGCGCATCACGGCAATGTAATTTGGAACGTTTGGCAGCTGCTCAATCCTCACCTGCATGGGCATGGTAAGCTCTATCACGTCGCCGTCCTTCCACTTGCGGTCGATGCAGAAGTAAGACGACGCGGCGGAGCCTGCGGCATAGTCCTTGCCGCGGCAGACGGCGGTCATCGCTCCGTCGGCGCACCACTGCGGGTGGCGTATCATGAGCTTCATCCTCACAGGCTTCCTCACGCTCACGGTCAGCCTCACCTTGTCGCTGTACGGGAAAGTAGTCTGCTGCGTCAGGCGCAGTCCGCGCTCCTGCCAGCTAAGTTCCGAGGCTGTGAAGAGATTCACAAACAGCGAGTCGCCGGCATGAGTGTAGATAAACTCGCCATACTTGCCGTGGTTCTCCATGCCCGTGCCCACGCAGCACCACATGGCGCTGTTGGGGGCGGAGTAAACGCGGTAGTGGGCAGGGCGGGCAGGGGTGAAATACACATAACCTCCGTGCTCAGGATGCTGGGTGGAGAGAATATGGTTGAGCATGGCGCGCTCGTAGAAATCGGCGTAAGCAGCATCGGGCGTCATGCGGAACAGTCCCTCGGTGAGCTTCATCATGTTGTTGGTGTTGCACGACTCCGGTCCCTCCCTGTCGTCCACGTAGCTCATGCAGTCGTCGGCAGCTGCGAAATGCTCGCGGCGGCTGTTTCCGCCAAGCGCCAGCGAGCGCGTGTCGGCCACGGTGTGCCAGAAATATTCCGAGGCACGCTTGTACAGGTCGTGGTCGGCTGTGCGCCCTGCCGCTGCGCTGAGCTCCGCAATGCGCTGATAGCCCACCACCTTTGGCACCTGAGTGTTGGCGTGCTTGTTGTCGAGATTGTCCACGCCCTTTGCCATACTGTCGAGCAGCCAGTGGTGGGAGAACCGTTTTGCGGCATCGAGATACTTCGCGTCGCCGGTCATCTGATAGGCGTCGGCATACACCTCGTCCATTCCTCCAAACTCGTTGTCGAGCATCTGCTCCATCTGCTTGTCGTTCAAAGGAGAAATGACGGTGATTCCCCAGTCGCAGAAGTCGAGGAACATGCGGCGTGCCTTCTCATTGCCGCCATACAGCCATGCGTCGCGCAGTCCGGCGTAGGTCTTGTGTACGTTGTACCACGGCACCCAGTATTTCCACACTATACCGACATTACCTTTCTTAATCTCATTCCAGCACGCCATGCCGTTGGGAACGCCGCCCACGTATCCGTTGCCGTGAGCCTTCTGACAGCGCTCCAGCTCGTCCACCATGTAGTTCATGCGGCGCAGGCATTCACTGTTGCCCGTGGCTGCATAGTGTATGGCGAGGGCAGTGAGATAATGGCCGCCCACATGACCGTCGAGCCCGTCCCAGTTGGGGAAGCACTCAGCCTTCTTGGGCAGCCCCGCCTCCTTGAGATAGGGAGCCAGCAGGCGGTCGGTGTCATACTTCAGCAGGGTCTGGATGTTAAGGTCGCAGGCGTGCTTGAAGGGACTGTCCTCCAGCAGCCTCACGCTGCCCAGCGGAAATGTGTTGGCGTAGAGCTTGTCCTGTGCCTTCATCTCACAGTCACCACTGGCGACAAGAAAAAAGGCAATAACCGAGAATTTAATTGATTTACGAGTCATATTTCTTTATTTTACAACCAGAAAACCGCCATTGTCAGGCATACTAATTTTTATGGTGCTTTTCTTCGACACCTTTGCCTCAATCTGCCTGCCGTTCATATACAGGCTTACTTTCTCTCCTGCTTTCAGCATGGGCAGGGTGAGCGTCTTCTCCATCGTCTTTCCCGTGGCATTGATGCCCGCCACATACCATTTGTCGCCGCAGCGGCGCGCCATGACAACATACTGTCCTGGATAGCCGTCAACGAAGCGCGTCTCGTCCCAAGTCGTTGGCACGTTTTTCATAAAGTCTATCGCCCATGCCGGAGCGTCGCTGAGATTGTTGGGAGCGAGTGCAAAATGCTGCACGGGGCTTTGGAAGAGCACCGCCGTGGCAAGTGCATACACATCGGTGGTGATGCGGCGCGAGCCGGTCTTGTTGTCGGCGTTGTAGTACTTGTTGAGCGCCGAGCCTCCGAAGTCCATCGAGCCCACGACGTTGCGCGTGAAAGGATAGATGGCTCCGCACTGGCGCGCCTCGGTGTCGCAGAATCCCTGCGAGAAGTGCAGATTCTCGCTTGCCAGTATAGCCTCGCTGGCGGCGTAGTTGGGATACATGCGCTCCCATCCCCTGGGCAGCGTGCATCCGTGGAATATCACGAGCAGCCCGTTGTCGTTGGCATCGGTGAGAATCTGCTCGTAGAGCTGCATCATCGGCTGTTTGTCGCCGCCGAAGAAGTCAACCTTTATGCCGAGTATTCCCGCGCGCTTCATCCATTGCATCTCTGCCTTGCGCTTTATCGGGTCGTTCATTATGCCGCGCGGCGACTGCGGCGCATGGTTCCACGAGCCGTTGGAGTTGTACCACAGATAAAGCCCCACGCCCTTCTGCCGTCCGTAGCGTGCCAGCTCCTCTATGCGGTCGTAACCAATCTGCACGTCCCACAGCGCGTCGACGAGCACCGAGCGGTAGCCCATGGCGGCGGCAAAGTCGATGTAGCGGCGCTGCTCGTCGAAGTTGCAGCTCGGGTCCATGCCAATGATCCACGACCATGTGCCCTTGCCGTACTCATAATTGCAGGAGGCAGTGTACTTTGGCTTCACAAGGTCCCACGTCACGGTGGTCTCAACGATGTTGGCAAGGGTTGTGCCCACGGTCACCGTTCGCCACGGAGTGCTGCCCGGCAGCGCCATCTGCACTGAGGTGTCGCCCCAACCGTTGCACTCCTCCGCCATGGGGAAGCCAATTCTGTAGTTGCCGTCGGCCTCGCCCATCAGCCGGCAGCCGCAGTAGCTGCCGTCGGTGCCGGTCTCGGAAATGAGCGTCCAGCCGCTGTCGCCGTTGCGGAACAGGCAGGGGAAGGTGTAGCCCATGCCCCAGCCGTTCTTGCCCGTAGGCTCATCGATGCCGTGGCTTGTTTCATAGCTCGGCGCGGTGCCTGCAAAGCCAGTCATTGGCTTTGACTGTGGACAGAGAAATGTGGTTGTGCCTTGTGGCATGCGGAACGATGTCTTCTCGCTCTCCACCACACAGCACAGCACTTCTTTCTGGGGCAGCACGGTGTAGCGCAGCGCCACGTCGCGGTTGCTCAAGCGGAAAGTCATCTCCATCACGCTCTTGCCGTCCTTCATCACGGGCACGGTCATCTCGTTTGCCTCGTAGTCCACCCGGCTCTGCTTGATGTTCCTGAGACTGTAGCTGTCGTTCACCCTTGTCCTCGCGACATCGCCAAGGCTGATGCCGCGGCTGAAGTCGCCGATGCTGGTTACAAGCCCCAGCTCTGAGGGAGCAATGAACTCCCTGCCGCCGTAGCTCACACTATACTGCGGATTACCTCCGTTGTCACTGACAGTCACCGAAATCTTTCCGTCGGGACTACTCACCTCATGCTCTATGCCCAAAGCAGTAAGACAGCTGCCGAGGGCAAAAACTGTAAATAAAAAGTTTTTATAATTCATAATTCACTAAACACTTAACACTATCCTGCTTCCCTCCTTGGTGTCGATGTCATATTCGTACACCTTATTTATATATAGTGGCTCAAAGTTCTTCAGCTCGCCTGATTTCAGTGGAGCCTTTACGGCAGCTCTCTGCAGCAGCGGATTGGCACACTCGCCCTTCGCCTCGCGCAGACCTTTCGCCTTGAGAGGCACGTAGGAGCGCAGGCGGAGCGTGCCGCCCTTGGTGGAGCGCACCGTTGCCTTGGTAAGCTTTCCGTTCTTCCACGTCATGTCCACCTCGAAGCCGCCGCGCGCCAGCAGTCCTCTAACCTCGCCGTCCTTCCACTCACGCGGCAGGGCAGGCAAAAGATGCACTGCGCCGTCGTGGCTCTGGAGCAACATCTCGCACACTCCGGCAGCACAGCCGAAGTTGCCGTCAATCTGGAACGGCGGATGGGCATCGAACAGGTTGGGGTAGGTTCTGCCGTCGGGATATTGCTGAGCCTTGCTGTCGTCGGGCAGCAGGTGAAGCATGTTTCTTATTATGCGGAAGGCGTGGTCGCCGTCAAGCATCCTCGCCCAAAAGTTAATCTTCCAGCCAAGGCTCCAGCCCGTTGCCATGTCGCCGCGCTGCCTAAGGGTGTTGGCGGCGGCAGAGAACAGTTCGGGATTGGTGTATGGCGAAATCTGGTTTGAGGGATAGAGTCCGTAGAGATGTGAGATGTGACGG
>JAGAPI010000160.1 GCA_017623335.1 Prevotella sp. | reverse complement strand
TGAACAAGACAAACATGAGCTTCGACCAGATAGGATTTGTGTACTCTACACGCACAAACAGCCGCTCATTCCTAAACCTGGCGTTCAACTATCACAAGAGCCGCAACTTCGACCAGATACTTGAGGCATCGGGCCGCCTGCAGAACGCATCGCAGAACAAACTGTCGTATGTCAAGGGGTATAACGGACTGTTTAAACTGGACATAGACCCCAATACAGGAAGATTAACCTCTAATGACAGAACATACTCAATGGTTGACTATTTGTATTACAATTCGCTTCTTAAACCTGATGAAAATGGAAACATCTATGCCCAAGAATACGACCGCTACGACATGAACCGCTCGTCGAATGGATATATCGGTGAATACGACTTCAACATCAGCGGCAACATCAACAACCGTGTTTACCTTGGTTTCACCTTTGGCATCCACGATGTACACTACAAGAATTATGTATCTTACAATGAGTATGCTGATAATGACGGTAAAATGACAGCACTGAGAAATGAGCAGAAAATCACCGGTACAGGCTATGATTTCAAAGCAGGTGTTATCATTCGTCCTGTGGAGGAATCACCTTTCCGTTTCGGTTTTTCTGTGGCATCTCCAATCTTCTATGATTTAAAAAGCTCTAATGAAACAGCATGTGCTTCAACGGCGGGTCAAGGACTCTACCCCACTGACAGAAATGACATGGTATCCCTGTTCGAGACACACGAGTTCCGCATGAACACTCCGTGGAAGTTTGGAGTGAACCTCGGTCACACCATCGACAACATGCTGGCAATAGGCGTGGGGTATGAATATGCCGACTATGCCACCATCGACAACCGATATAAGGACGGCGGATATGAGGACTGGTATGGAGACTGGCACGAGACAAGCAGCAGTGACATTGTGATGAACGCCGACACAAAGGCAAACCTCAAGGGAGTACATACATTCAAGGTGGGAGCAGAGTTGAAGGCAGACCCGAACATGGCTATCCGACTGGGCTACAACTATGTGTCGGCAGCATACAAAACCGACGCCTACCGTGATCAAAGCCTCGATACCGACGGCGTTTACTACAGCTCAACAACCGACTACACCAACTGGAAGGACACTCACCGCATCACCTGCGGATTCGGCTATCAGATAGGCAAGTTCAATGTCGACCTTGCCTATCAGTTCAGCAGCACCAACGGCGAGCACTATCCATTCATGAGCTATTATGCCGGAGCCAACGAGCCAGCTGAGAACGACAACATCGCCGACATGACAAAGGTGAGCAACAAGCGTCACCAAATGCTTCTCACCCTTGGCTACCGATTCTAAATGACACGCTGGCTGTGGAACATATTTAAGGGCAACAGGCTACAGGCCGTGCTCAACGCTATAACAGGACTGGTGGGAGTTGCCACCGGTCTTGTTTCAGTTTGGGCTATGCAGCGTGCCATCGACATTGCGGCAGGCTACCGCACAGGGTCGCTCTATTGGGCTGTGGGGCTGATGGCAGGCGTCATCCTCTGTGACTTCGGGGTGGGAATATCACGCGTATGGATAAAAAACATCCTTGGTGTAAAGGCACAAAACAACATGCAGCAACACTTTCTCGACCGTCTGCTGCACTCAGAGTGGCAGGGAAAGGAGCGGTATCACAGCGGCGATGTAATCAACCGTCTGGAGCAGGACGTGAAAACTGTGGTTGACTTCATCACCGAGGTGCTCCCCAACGCCATCTCCACAGCGGCAATGTTTGTCTGCGCCTTTTTCTATCTATGGTCCATGGACGCTGTGCTCGCAGTCATAACCGTGGCAATACTGCCCGTGTTCATACTTTTGAGCCGTCTCTACGTAAACCGTATGAGAGCGTACACCCGAAAGGTGCGGGGCAGTGAAAGCACGGTGCAGAGCATACTTCAGGAGACCATGCGCCACAGGATGGTGATTAAGACCATGGAGTGCTGCGACAGCATGGTGACACGCCTTGGCTCGGCGCACAGTGAGCTGCGCGGTCATGTACGTGGCAGAACAAAGTTCTCGGTATTCTCCAACCTCATGCTCAACACGGGATTCTCGCTTGGTTTTCTCGTGGCTTTCCTCTGGGGCGCAATACGTCTACACGAACATACCATAACCTTTGGCATGATGACGGCATTTCTCCAGCTTGTCTACCGCATTCAGGCACCGGCACGCGACATTACCCGCATCGCTCCGGCATTTGTGGCGGCAATCACTGCCGCCGAGCGTTTGCGTGAGCTTGAGCAGATTCCGCCGGAACCGTGTGAAAAGCCTCACCTGATGAGCGGGGCACTTGGAGTGCGCATGCAAGATGTCACTTATTCATATCCCGACGGCGACGAGGTGATAAACTCTCTCTCCTTCGACTTCAAGCCCGGCACATGCACAGCCATACTTGGCGAGACTGGTGCAGGAAAGACAACAATCTTCCGTCTCATCCTTGCCCTACTCCACCCCTCATCCGGCAGCCTGCATATATATAATAATGTGGAGAGCAAAGCCGCCCATCCCTCGCTGCGATGCAACATGGTTTACGTGCCCCAGGGCAACACACTGCTTTCGGGCTCTATCCGCGACAATCTGCTGCTTGCTCGTCCCGATGCCACCGATGATGAAATGCGCGATGCCCTGCACAAGGCTTGCGCCGACTTTGTGCTAACCCTTCCTGAGGCTCTCGATACAAAGGTGGCAGAAGGAGGCACCGGACTGAGCGAAGGACAGGCTCAGCGCATAGCCATTGCCCGCGGCATTCTGCGCAACCGCAGCATAATGCTGTTCGACGAGGCTACAAGTGCGCTCGACCCTGACACAGAGCGACAGCTGCTCAACAATATCCTTGCCAACAGCCGGAAAACGATAATCTTCATCACCCACCGCCCCGCAGTCGTGGAGTATTGTCAGCAGGTGCTTACAATTTAATGAATTTTGTAGACGTAACTTTATGCTGTTCAGAAAAACACTATTGCCTGGGTACAAAAACCAACAAAAAAAAGTCTCCAACGAATTGAAGACTTTCTTTTGTGACTCCTGCAGGATTCAAACCTGCAACCTTCTGATCCGTAGTCAGATGCTCTATTCAGTTGAGCTAAGGAGCCGACACTATATGTTTGCCGCTCTGCATATTAAAGGCTCTTGAAGTGACTCCTGCAGGATTCAAACCTGCAACCTTCTGATCCGTAGTCAGATGCTCTATTCAGTTGAGCTAAGGAGCCGTTCAGCAACCTTCATTTCAGAATTGCGGTGCAAAGGTACTACTATTTTTCGATACAGCCAAATTTTTTCGTAACTTTTTTCACTAAAGCCCTTATTTTTTCGCTTTATTTACCAAAATCAGATGCGCAACTCTTTCATCACCTCGGCAATCTTCTGCACCGTCTGAACCCGTGTGGGAACAAGAGGCAACCGCAGAACGTTCTCTATCATACCCATCTCATGGAGCAGGCACTTCACACCGGCAGGATTGCCGTCGACAAAGAGCAGCGAATAAAGTTCGGTGAACTTATGGTGAATCTTGCGCGCGCCCTCATACTCACCCTTGAACTCCAGACGTATCATCTTCGAGAATTCACGCGGCAGAGCGTTGCCTATAACACTGATAACACCCACGGCGCCACAGGCTATCATCGGGAAAGTCAGGGCATCGTCGCCACTGATGACATCAAAGTGGGCAGGCTTGCCCTTGATTATCTCATCCACCTGCTCCAAGTTACCGCTCGCCTCCTTTATGCCCACTATATTCCGGCATTCGTGGGCAAGCCGCAGAGTGGTCTCCGCCTTCAGGTTTATCCCGGTACGACCAGGCACATTATACAGCACAACAGGCAACTCCGTGGCGTTGGCAATGGCACGGAAATGCTGGAAAAGTCCCTCCTGCGAGGGCTTATTGTAGTAAGGACACACGCTGAGCACACCGTCAAATCCCTTGAAGTCGCCGGTTTTCAGTTCCTCCACTATGGCTGCTGTGTTATTTCCGCCGCATCCTATGAGTATCGGCACACGTCCGTTTACGACATTACGCACCAAATCCTTTATCTTCTGTTTCTCGTCAGCGGTGAGACAAGGCGTCTCGCCTGTTGTTGCCAATATACAAAGAAAATCGGCACCATTGCCCAACTGATATTCCACCAGTCTTTTCAGCGCCTTGTAGTCCACCTCGCCGTCGGAAGTGAAAGGTGTGATGAGCGCAATGCCCAATCCCTTGAATTTATTATGTACCATAATTATATATAAACTCTCTTGTGTTTTATTTCATCTTGCAAAGTTAGCTAAAAACAGAGACACTACAAAAGGATATGTTTAAATTGCTGAAAAAATTAACAATATTTATTTTTTTGCGTTTCGCGAAGAATATTCAGAAATTCGCAAATTCCTTAATAAATAGTTGGCTGATACATTTATTTTTATTACCTTTGCCCCATCATTGTCTACACAAAATATACTATTTATGAAAATTCTGATACTGAATGCCAGTCCGAGAGCAAAGGGTAATATCTCACAGATGCTCAACATAATGCAGACAGAGGCGGAAAGCCTCGGCGCAGAAACCGAAACGGTGGATGTAAACAGGCTGAACGTCAAGCCGTGCGTTGCCTGCATGAAATGCCGAAAGGACAATCGGTGCGCATTGCCCGATGACGACTCACAGGCTATACTACAAAAGATACGCTGCTGCGACGCCATCGTCATAGGTGCCCCGTGTTATTGGGGCAACATACCCGGCACATTGAAACTGCTGTTCGACCGCATTGTCTACGGAATGATGGGCGAGACTGCAAAGGGGCTTCCCGTTCCGCTTCACAGAGGCAAGCGGTGCATACTCGTAAGCACTTCCACAACGCCTTGGCCCTTTAACATCATCATGCACCAGAGCCGCGGCGCAATACGTGCAATGAAGGAAATATGCCATTACAGCGGCTTCAAGATTGTGGCAACAATAGAGAAAGGGGGCACACGCCACAACACCGCCATCACCGAAAAGGAAAAGCACAAGTGCATAAAGGCTGTGAGAAAGCTAATACGCACATAAGCCATTTCCACACGGGAAGAACCGTTATCGACAAGTCGCCACGTCTTTATAATTGCCATCGACAGCTAGGGAACATAGAAATCCACCTCGGTGTTGCGCTTGTATATAGAACACGCATCGCCCTCAGAGTTTACGGAGTAGGAATAAAACTACAGCTTAGGTTTCAACTCATCGGGAGAATCATTGGTAAACATATCCACAGCCGGGGCACGACTTGTGAAAAGCTCAGCGATAACCTGCTCATCCACCTCTATGGACGGCGCAAAGTCCTGGCTCATCATATACAGCAGTATAGCCTTGCGCATTTGGCATGCCACCAGACGTTTGTCCAAATCCGAG
>JAGAPI010000159.1 GCA_017623335.1 Prevotella sp. | reverse complement strand
TCCTGATGGGGATTGAGGTTGCGGCTTTCAAGGTAGCGCAGTCCGCGGCCGCTGCTGCTCCACGGCATTTTTATCACCGCACTGCCGTAGTTGCCCACGGTGTCGTAAAGCTCGTTCATGCTGCGGCACTCCGTAACGCTGAAACCGCTGAATTCACCGAGCACCTTTGCCGATGTGCGGCGGTGGCTCAGCTGGCGCAGCTCCTCTATCTTCACGTCAGTAGGCAGCAGCCTGTCATCGACACCAGCCTGTACTAATTTGCGTTTCAAGGCGGCATCCCATCCCCATGGCTCAATGCTGTCGACCTTTATATATGGCAGATGCTCCCAGTCTACAAAAGTCACCTGCTTGTCGATGGTCAGTCCCACGCGTTTTACATTAATGAACAGCCGCCTGGAGGCTTGCCTTGCCAGTTCAACGTTGTCTACAAGCACGGCATCCCCGTCATTGCACCACAATGCGGGCTGGAAGCCAAGGTCGTAGGCAAGCTGCCGTGCGGCATGGGGCGCAGTGAAGTTGGAGGTGTTTGCAGCCAGTGCCAAATCGTGGCTGGGATTGAAAATATGCAGCTTCATTATGTTTATTTCTATTTAATTTGGGCGCAAAATTACAACATATTTGCCGTAATATTGGCTTTTTTACATTTTTTATCTCATTTTTTGTAATTTAGACTTTGCAAATTAAGATATTTTGCGTATCTTTGCAGCGGATATTTGAAATATCAGTAAAAATTAATAGCAAAAAGCAACGACATGGAGATTTTCTTTAGAACGCACCGCTATCTTATAGAGCACACCAATGTGCCTCTGCGCCGTGATATTATGGATGAGATAGACTGGAGCGACCGTTTAATTGGCATTAAAGGCACGCGTGGAGTGGGGAAGACCACTTTGCTGCTTCAGTATGCCAAGGAGAAATTTGACGTGAACGACCATCAGTGTCTCTATGTCAACATGAACAACTTTTATTTTCAGGACAGGGGCATTGCCGACTTTGCTGGCGAGTTCTACCGCCACGGGGGCAGGGTGCTGCTCATCGACCAGGTGTTCAAGCAGCCCAACTGGTGCAAGGAGCTGCGCCGCTGCTATGACGAATACAAGGGACTGAAGATAGTGTTCACGGGCAGCAGCGTGATGCGCCTGAAGGAGGAGAATCCCGAGCTTAACGGCATTGTGAAGAGCTACAACTTGCGCGGATTGTCGTTCCGTGAGTTCCTCAATCTTATGACGGGCAACAACTTTGAGTCGTACACGCTCGACGAGATACTTGCCGACCATGAGCATATAGTGAAGAAAATATTGCCCAAGGTGTCGCCGGCGCGATACTTTAAGGATTATATACATCATGGCTTCTATCCGTTTTTTCAGGAGCAGCGCAACTACAGCGAGAACCTGCTGAAGACAATGAACATGATGACCGAGGTGGACATTCTGCTTATAAAGCAAATGGAGCAGAAATACCTTACTAAAATAAAGAAACTGTTTTATCAGTTGGCTGTCGACGGACCAAAGTCGCCAAACATCAGCCAGCTGGCGGCATACATTGAGACAAGCCGCGCCACGGTGATGAACTATATAAAGTATCTTGCCGACGCGCGGCTGATAAACATGATTTATCCCGTGGGCGAGGACTTCCCGAAGAAGCCAACGAAGATAATGCTGCACAACTCAAACCTCATGTATGCAATATATCCCATCAACACCGACGAGCAGATTGCCATGGAGACATTCTTCGTGAATTCGCTGTGGAAAGACCATAAGGTGAATCAGGCTCCGCGCGACAACCACTACACTGTGGACGGCACGCGCTCTTTCCGTATTGTCGACGCCGCAAGGCTGGGCAAGATAAGGTTTTCGCCGGACACTGTCTATTGCCGGTATAACTCGGAAATAGGCAAGGGCAACCAAATACCGCTGTGGCTGTTAGGGTTCCTCTACTGACACCTATTTTATTATTAATAATGTTGGATTATCGACAGGGAAACACGCAACTGCGGATAACGGGAACAAACGAATAAAAACTAATGATAAAAATTAAATAATTAAAATCACAGTAAAATTTTTAATAAGTTAATCTATAAAAAATGGCTAAAGAAAAGAAATTTATGACTTGTGATGGTAACACCGCTGCCGGACATGTAGCCTACATGTTCTCAGAGGTTGCTGCCATCTATCCTATCACACCATCTTCGCCAATGGCGGAGCATGTTGATGAGTGGGCTGCCCAGGGTCGCAAAAACTTGTTTGGCGACACAGTGTTGGTTCAGGAGATGCAGTCAGAGGCTGGTGCAGCCGGTGCTGTTCACGGTTCTCTTCAGGCTGGTGCGATGACTACCACTTTCACCGCATCACAGGGTCTGCTGCTCATGATTCCTAACATGT
>JAGAPI010000158.1 GCA_017623335.1 Prevotella sp. | reverse complement strand
TTCGGAACATCTGCAGGTCGAGCTCCTGCACACGATATTCGGCGTTGGCTGCCTTTATGCTGTTCTCATATTGCTTGTTGAGCTGCTCCAGTTCCAGATGTGCCGTGTTGTAGTCGAGCTCAGCCTGGCGCACACGGTCTGTGGTGCCCGAGCCTATGCTGTCGAGATAGCGCTCGTTGCGCAGCTGCATCTTCTTGCTGTTGAGAGCCATCTGCGCCACACGTATCTTCATCTTCATGTCGGTGAGCTGCGTGTTCTGGTTTATTTTCAGCTTCTGCAGCTGCAGCCGTCGCATCTGCTCGTCGTCAAGTCCTTTTTTATATTCAGTCTCGGCTGTCTGCAGGTCGAGCCTCAGCAGCGGTTCATTCTCTTCCACCGTGTCGCCCGCCTTCTTGTATGTCTCCACTATGCGTGTGCTTATGGGCGATACTATTATCTCCTGATATTCTGGCACTACGCTTCCGCTTGCGGTCACGCTCACCTGCAGGTCGCCCATGTCTACTGTAGACAGCTCCACGTTTTTCATGTCCACCTTGCTGCCTGCCAGATGTATTGCTGCGGCAACAGTCAGTCCTATTGCCGCCACCGCCGCTCCAATGCGCCACACTTTTCGCATTGTCGCCTTCTTTCTTTCCTTTAATGGTATTTCTCTGTCCATTGTCCGCTTTCGTTTATGTTCTGCCATATATACGGCAATATCTGTGCCAAAAGTGTAATACGTTGATAACTAAAGATATAAATAAAAATACAAGTGTCCGAAAACGGACACTTGTATCAAAAGCGGACACTTGTTTAAATGAAGAATGAAGAGTGAAGAATGAAGAATCTTTTCGTTCTTCGCTTCAATATCATAGTTATATTTGCGCAGCCAATTCTTCATTCTTCATTTAACAACATACGCCTTTATTATTTTCATATCTTTTAGCGGACGGTCATTTTTGTCGGTCTCCTCCCACTGTATGTCTCTCACCACGTCAATGCCTTCGAGCACTTCACCAAACACAGTGTACTGTCCGTCAAGGTGAGGAGTTCCGCCAACGCGTTTGTACACTTCCCGCACCTCGTCGGTGAGTTTCACCTTTCCCTGTGTCGATTCGTCAAGCCGTTGCTGCATCTTGTCGAGCATCTCATCGTTGAAACGCTGTCCGTAGACAATGTAGAACTGGTATGCCGACGACGCTCTTTCGGGATTCTCCTCATCACCCTCACGTGCCATGCACAGTGCTCCGCGTTTGTGCATCAGGGTGGGGTAGCGTATTTCCGCAGGTATGGTGTATGGTTCCGCCACTTCGCCGAGCATTGTTCCCGGTGCGGCATTGCGGCTTGTGGAGTCTCCAGCCTGAATCATGAATTTGCTTATCACTCTGTGAAACAGTATGCCGTCATAGAAGCCCCTCTCCACCAGCTCCTTGAAGTTTTTGCTGTGCAGCGGTGTCTCGTTGTAGAGCGCAAGACGTATGTTTCCCAAAGTTGTTTCGAGCATAATCTCGGTTCTGTCTGTCTGCTGTTCTTGTGCGCAGGCATTGCCTGTGGCTATGAGTGCCATTATCGCCAGCACTGCTGCCTTAAAATGTCTTGTGATGTCTGTTTTCATAATCTTTACCTTTTGTGCTGTTATTTTCTGCAAAAGTACAAAAAAAGGAATGCTGGGCAAAATAAACATTGTGTTTTTTAATGTTTTTTTGCCATGATGACAGTGAGGTCTGACATTTTGTCAAGAAAAAGTTTAAAATAGTTTTTGTTATATTAAATGGCAGCGGGATTTGCTTAAAATAGTTTAGCAAGATATAAAAACAGGTGACAGAATTTCCTGCAGGCCCCATGGAGAACGCTTCTTGCATTTTATACAGCAGATGCGGAAGCAGAAATGCTGAAACATCCAGTAAACAATATGTATAACAAATAAAAAGAAAAGGAGATTAAGATTATGTTACCAGTAAGAAGATTTGCAGAGCAGAATTGGTTGCCAAGTGTATTCAACGATTTGTTTGGCAATGAGTGGTTACCGAGAGTCAGCGCAACATCACCGTCGGTCAATATTCTTGAGGACGAGCAGGAATACAAGATTGAGGTTGCTGCGCCGGGCATGACAAAGGATGACTTCAATGTGCAGGTGAACGATGGCAATGAGATGGTTATCAGCATGGAGAAGAAGTCGGAGAACGGAGAAAAGGACAAGGACGGCAAGCGTTATCTGCGCCGTGAGTTCTCATACTCCAGCTACAAGCAGACTTTCACTTTGCCCGACAATGTTGACAAGGACGCCATTAAGGCAGGCGTTGACAATGGTGTACTCACCGTGTCGCTGCCGAAGTTGAACGAGGAGCAGAAGAAGGAAAGCTGCCGTTGCATAGAGATAAAGTAAGTTTAATGAAAAAATCCGCCACTGCGAAAAATGCAGTGGCGGATTTTTTTGTTTTATTTCTTAGTTATAGAGGGTATATATCAGAAATTTGACACAACCTCGTTTTGTAAAATGAAAAGCATGCAAAAACTTGCAGAAATTTAAAATTTTACACAGTTTGTTGCTTATTGTGATAAATATTTTGTAACTTTGCAGCGGAATCGTACAAAGGTTTATCCAGAAAGAATTTAAATAACACATTGCATTATGGAGCATATAGACAGATATATAAGCCTGCTCACTGATTTTGGCTTTAAGCGCATATTCGGTACAACGATGAACAAGGATTTGCTCATTGACTTTCTAAATAGTCTGTTTGACGGCGAGCACGTCATCACAGATGTGCAGTATCTGAACGGCGAGCAGCTTGGCGACACCTCTACAAACCGAAGGGCTGTATTTGACGTGTATTGTCTCACAGAAAACGGTGAGCCTATTATCGTTGAGATGCAAAACGTGTTTCAGGAATTCTTCAAGGACCGCAGCGTGTTCTACATCACATTCCCGATACGCGACCAGGCTCCCAAGGGTACGGCATGGGACTATAATCTGAAACATGTATATATAGTGTCACTGCTCAACTTTGACATGAGAGAGCCATCGTTCAATCCTGAACTCGACACTCACACGGTGAAACTGATTGTAGAGGAGACTAAGCAAGTCTTCTATCCCAAGCTTGACATGAAGTTCGTGGAGCTCGCCAAGTTCAAGAAAACCGAGGAACAGCTTGTGACCATGTACGACAAATGGAAGTTTGTGCTGCGTCACCTGTCAACGCTGAGCAAACGTCCGCAAGCCCTTCAGGAGAAAATTTTTGAGAAACTGTTTGAGGAGGCAGAAATCGCAAAATTCTGCCCTGATGATTTTAT
>JAGAPI010000027.1 GCA_017623335.1 Prevotella sp. | reverse complement strand
ACATCGCTTGTTGAGGATATTCTTATGCCTGTCATCGGCGTGTTCACTGGCGGCATTGACTTCAGCAACCTTTCTTTCGAGTTTGGTGCAGCATTGATTAAATACGGGCAGTTTATCCAGAGTACCATTGACTTCATTATTGTTGCATTCTGCATCTTCATGATGATAAAGGCAATCAACAAGGTGTCACACAAGAAGCAGGAAGAGCCTGCTGCACCTCCAGCTCCACCGGCACCATCAGCAGAGGAGAAGCTGCTGGCTGAAATCCGTGACCTGCTGAAAAACAAGTAAGCATAATGAAATAAATTAGGCACGGATTACACGGAATACACAGATTAGTAAAAGAAAAATCTGTGAAATCCGTGTAATCCGTGCCTAAAAGGAAGTAGAAGCTTGATTTTGACACTCCTCTTTTCTGTTATTTTATCCTTATTGTTCCCGATGTGCTTGGAGTCTTTGTCGTATTTTTCTTAGTGGTCTTTGTACCAGCATTGTTTTTGGTTGTTGTATTTGTTTTTCCACCCGTATAATAGCGCTGCGCCTCGGGCAACCATCCCTGAATGTTCTTGATACGTGTGGCATCGGCGGGATGATCGCTGAAAAGACCTGCGGAACCACCGCCACTGGCAGAAGCCATACGCTGCCAAAATCCTACAGCCACCTGAGGGTCGTAGCCTGCCATGGCTGCAAAAATTAATCCAAGATGGTCAGCCTCACTCTCCTGACTGCGTGAGTATGCAGCACCACCGATCTTAGAACCGAGTCCAAAGGCAGCTGAACCTATCTGCTGCCAGTCTGTGCTCACACCTGCACCCTGAAGCACAGCTCCGAGAATCTGACCTCCATACTGTTGGCGGATATCATTGCTGATACGCTCGGCAGAGTGCTTTGCCACAGCATGGGCAATCTCATGACCAAGAACGATGGCGAGCGCGCCCTCGGTCTGAGTGACGGGTAGAATACCCTCATAAACCACAATCTTTCCGCCAGGCATACAGAAGGCGTTAATCTGATTTTCCTGCACAAGATTAAATTCCCAGCTGTAGTAGCGTGTCTCGTTGGCAAGACCGTTGTTTCTCAGATATGTCTCTACGGCAGTGGCAAGACGCTGTCCCACCCGCTTCACCATTGCCGTGTTTGTGGCATTTGTCGACGGTTTTGCCGTCTTCATGTAATCTGTATACTGCTGGTTGCTTAGACTCAGCACCTGCTCGTCGGTAACAAGAAGTTTTTGTTTTCTTCCTGTGATAGGCACAGTGCCCGTAGTTCCTCCGCAGCTTGATACGATAAGCGCTACAACCAGTGCAATAATAATATTCGTTTTCTTAATCGCTTTCATTGTGTTATTCTTTTAATGTCAAGGAAGTGACACCGACCAGGCGATGCCACTTCCATATACATTATTTCATTTACCTTACTATAATAAATTGTAGCTTAGTTGTTCACGCTACCGCCAACAATGTCAAGCAGCTCGTTGGTGATTGCCTGCTGGCGACTCTTGTTGTACTGCAAGTTAAGCTGACGCAACAGTTCATCGGCGTTGTCGGTGGCTGTCTGCATTGCCACCATACGTGCGGCATGCTCTGAGGCGTTGCTGTCGAGCAAAGCTGTATAGAGCATAAGATGGGCATACTTGGGGATAAGCCTTTCGAGCACAGTGGTTACGTCGGGTTCAACGATGAAGTTGTCGTTGAGAGGCTTCGCACTGATGTCGCGCTCGTTCTTTTCCATACCCTTCTTGCGCAGATATTCCTGTGTTGCCTTTGTCACCACCGTTGTCTTCAGGTCGCGCTCATTGTCGCGCTTCAATTCGGCGGTAATGTCTATGGGCAGGAAAGTCTTGCGTGTAAGAATCTGCGAACCGGCACTCTTGAAATGGTGATAGATCAGCTCCACTTTATCAATTTCGCCAGCCATGAACTGCTTTCCAAGCTCGCGGGCAATATCAATACATCCGGAAACATTGGGTTTGTCGGCAAGAGCCACAAAGTCGCCTGCCGAGCGAAGCTCCAGCTTGTTGACTTTCTCTGCTACCTTGCGCCCTATCGGATAAATCACGATATTCTCTTTTCCCAGATGGCTGTACTCGCCCACCACCTGCTGCATCATCTTCAGTATGTTGCCATTAAATCCGCCACAGAGACTGCTGTTGGAGGCATACACAACCAGCGCCACTCGTTTCACCTCACGCTTTTTGGTGAATATTGACGCAGCGTCGACATCGCTTGCAAGGAATGTCTTCAATATGTTCTCCATCATTGTCTCATAGGGAAGCATATTCTCAATCATTACCTGTGCATGATGCAGTTTGGACGATGCCACCATCTTCATGGCACTCGTAATCTTACGGGTGCTGCTTACAGATGCAATACGGTTTTTTATCTCTTTAAGCGACGGCATAAGCTACTATTTTTTATATTGTGCTGAAACACTTGCCATGACCTCCTCGATAGTAGCGGTCAGGCCATCGTCAATCTGTCCTGCTCCCAGTGTAGCTATAACCTCAGGCTTGGTATTACGCAAAGTCTCAAGGAATGTATCCTGACACTCACGTACCTTCTCCACCGGTACATCGCGCATCAGTCCGCGGGTACCACAATAGAGAATTGCCACCTGCTCGCCCACAGGCATAGGACTGTACTGCGGCTGGATGAGCAACTGATTGTTCTTACGTCCACGGTCAAGAGTCATGGCTGTCACGGCATCCATGTCGCTTGAGAACTTAGAGAAGCTCTCCAACTCACGGTACTGTGCCTGGTCAATCTTCAATGTACCGGCAACCTTCTTCATACTCTTTATCTGTGCCGAGCCACCCACACGAGACACCGAGATACCTACGTTGATGGCAGGACGGAAGCCTTGGTTGAAGAGATCGGACTCAAGATAAATCTGACCGTCGGTGATTGAAATCACGTTGGTTGGTATATATGCTGACACGTCACCTGCCTGTGTCTCAATCACAGGAAGAGCGGTAAGTGAACCACCACCTTTCACATGACCTTTCATGCACTCAGGCAGGTCGTTCATCTGCTCTGCCACCTCCTGCTGGTCGTTGATACGCGCAGCGCGCTCCAACAGACGAGAGTGCAGATAGAACACATCACCAGGATAAGCCTCGCGTCCAGAAGGACGACGAAGAATCAGTGACACCTCACGGTATGCGACAGCCTGCTTCGACAGGTCATCGTAAACCACAAGGGCTGAATGTCCACGGTCACGGAAATACTCACCGATGGCAGCACCTGCAAACGGTGCGTAATACTGCATGGCGGCAGGATCGGCGGCTGTGGCAGCCACGATGATGGTGTAAGGCAGCGCCCCGTGCTCCTTAAGGTTCTGCACAAGAGCAGCAACGGTAGAAGCCTTCTGACCGATAGCCACATAGATACAGTACACAGGCTTGCCTGCCTCATAGAAACTCTTTTGGTTGATGATGGTGTCCACCGCAATGGCTGTCTTACCCGTCTGACGGTCGCCAATGATAAGCTCACGCTGACCACGGCCGATAGGAATCATCGAGTCAACAGCCTTCAAACCAGTCTGGAGAGGCTCCTTCACCGGCTGACGGTAGATAACACCCGGAGCCTTGCGCTCAAGCGGCATCTCAAAAGCCTCGGTCATATCGAGTACACCCTTGCCGTCGATAGGCTCACCAAGAGGATTGATTACGCGGCCGAGCATTGAGTCGTTCACACGGATGGATGCGATACGCCCCGTACGCTTCACCACCATGCCCTCCTTAATGCCCGATGTGGTGCCGAGAAGCACACATCCCACATTGTCTTCCTCAAGGTTCATCACAATTGCCATAGTGCCGTTCTCAAACTCCAGCAGCTCGTTCGCCTCGGCATTGCGCAGTCCGTAGATGCGCGCCACACCATCGCTCACCTGAAGCACGGTACCCACCTCGTCGAACTTGGCGTTGTCGCTAATGCCACGCAACTGGTCAAGCAGCACTTGT
>JAGAPI010000157.1 GCA_017623335.1 Prevotella sp. | reverse complement strand
CTGCAGTATATGAGCTACATCCTCAACAAGGAGCAGTACCGCAAGTACGTGATGTTGCTCAATGCTACAATGAACAACCGTGGACTCCTTAAATAAGTAATCCACGCTTAATTTAGAAGATTTTTATAGTTAAAATTCATATTCAGATTGTTTTATTAAGATTGGTTTTAAAAAGAGTGTCGCTGTGAAGCGACGCTCTTTTACTTTTTTATTAGGCGAAGCAGTTTTTTGGGGCACGGATTACATAGTGCCTAAAAGAAAGTGCGACAGATGTTCCCGGACAATCTGAAGCCAATAGGGATTATTGGGATTTTTCCTCTGCCCCTATTTTCATTTCAGGAAATGCTATCGTAAACCACTTGCATTATTTTTTTGCCCAGTTCGTCGGCAGCCTCCATGGTGCCTGCCTCGCTATAGACACGGATAATTGGCTCGGTATTGCTCTTGCGCAGATGCACCCAGCCGTCGGCAAAGTCAATCTTCACACCGTCGATGTCGTTTACTTGCTCGTTCTTATACATCTCCTTCACCTTCAGCAGTATAGCGTCAACATCGGTGGTAGGAGTGAGGTCGATGCGGTTTTTGGCTATAAAATACTGCGGGAAGGTGGCACGCAACTCAGATGCCGTGCAGCCTTTCTGTGCCAACGATGAGAGGAACAGGCCGATGCCCACAAGGGCGTCGCGGCCGTAATGGCTCTCAGGATAGATTACTCCACCGTTGCCTTCACCGCCTATAACGGCATTCACTTCCTTCATCTTTGTTGTTACGTTGACCTCGCCCACGGCTGCTGCCGAATACTGTCCACCGTGCCTCTCGGTGACATCACGCAGGGCGCGGGTCGACGAAAGGTTGCTCACAGTGTTGCCCTTGGTGCGGGAGAGCACATAGTCGGCAACGCTCACCAGGGTATATTCCTCGCCAAACATCATGCCGTCTTCGCAGATAAACGCCAGACGGTCAACGTCAGGGTCAACAACGATTCCCAGGTCGTATTTGCCTGTGCGCATCTCATCCATAATGCCTTGAAGATTTTTCTCCAACGGCTCCGGATTGTGCGCAAAGTCACCGTTGGGCTCAGCGTTGAGGAAGGTGTAGGTCACTCCCAGACGGTCGAGGAGTTTTGGAAGAATCACGCCGCCCACGCTGTTGATGGAATCGACACACACACGGAAGCTGCGTTTGGCTATCGCCTCGGCGTCCACCAGAGAGAGAGCCAGCACGCTTTCAATGTGGCGGCTGTCCATGGTGTTGTCTTCGGTATATTTTCCAAGCTTGTCTACATCGGCATACTCAAAATCCTCCGCCTCGGCTATGCGCAGCACTTCTGCCCCGTCGGCAGCTGTGAGAAACTCGCCCTGATTGTTGAGGAGCTTCAGCGCGTTCCACTGGCGCGGATTATGGCTGGCGGTTATGATAATTCCTCCGTCGGCTTCGTTCATGGTCACGGCGAGCTCGGTTGTCGGGGTTGTGGCAAGTCCGATGTTTATCACATCGTAGCCCATGCCCATGAGCGTGCCGCAGACAATGTTTTTCACCATCTCGCCTGAGATTCGCGCATCGCGTCCCACTACAATGCGTCCGTGATTAGACTTGCCGCTCCGGCGGATAAAAGTGGCGTATGCGGTTGTAAACTTTACAATGTCAAGAGGATTGAGAGTGTCTCCGGGACGCCCGCCAATAGTGCCGCGTATGCCGGAGATTGATTTTATAAGTGTCATTATTTCTTTATTTCTTTTGATATGTCAGTTCATAGTGATATGGCAATACCGAGCCGCTGGCTGTCTGGTGCCCCTGGGTGTGAGGAACGATGAGACGTACGTAGGCAATGTTTTCGCCAGGCTTCGACGGACGTCCCACCTTTATATAATATAGAGGTGTTATCCATCCTTTTGGCACTGCAGCACCGTATGACTGGTACATGGCGCCTCCCGTGGCAGTGAACGATGCGGTTATCTCGTTGTCGTTATGATAGACAGACATCTCGTCAGCATAATATGTGAGTACGTCACTGCGCAGCGAAATTACCTCCTGCTCGATGTTGTATTCCACGCACCGGCAGATTATTCCCATCTGCTGATTGTTGGGAATGTCGAGAAGCTTCACTCCGCATCCTTCGTCCTCTATCTGCATGTAGATGCCGTAGTCCTGCAGATACACATACTCGTTTTTGTCAACATCGGTCTTATTGCCGTTAGCCTTGAATGTAGCCTCGTCGATGACGTGTATGTTCTCCTGTGAAATGAATTTTGCAATGGCGTTGCGCTCTTTCTTCTTTCTGTCGCCGTAAGTCTCCGAGTTGTCACATGATGTGATGCCCACTGCAATGAGCAGCGCGAGCACTATGTATTTTGTCGCTTTAATCATAATCTTAAATGGTATATTGTTTTGTAATTATAATATAATTCTCGGCAAAATTACTAATTTTAATCCATACCCCAACGCTTGTGTGCCAATTATTAGGAAATATTAATAGAATAGACTCTGTTTGCGCCTCAGCTAAAACGCTTTTCAAAGCAGTCGATGGCAGCCTCGGCTGTCTTCACCGCCTCGTCCATGCTGCACATCAGCCGTCCTCCGGCGGCATAGTCGTGACCGCCGCCGTTGAAGAACTGCGCCGCAATGTCGTTGCATTTGTATGGCTCTATGGAGCGCAGGCTCACCAGCACCTTATTGTCTTTTTCGGTGTCTTCGCGCAGCGAAATGCTCAGGCGCAGCCCCTTTATCTGCAGCGGCATGTTCACTATGCCTTCAGCATCGCCCTTGATGAAATGATAGTCGGCAAGGTCCTGGCGTGTAAGTGTGAAATAAGCCGAATGGCGGCGTACCACCAGACGGTCTTTCAG
>JAGAPI010000156.1 GCA_017623335.1 Prevotella sp. | reverse complement strand
TGTCCATAACATGGTGGTTGTGACAGAGAATATCAAACATATTGGGAGGTTGCAGAATATAGAAACAATTAATTGGATGGAACAACAATAGTGATACTTTGAAAAAGGAGGTGTGTCACACCTCCTTATTTTAATAATTCAATTCTCCTTGAAATCTTTCAATATAGTCTGGAAGATAATATCCCAAATGTGGCGGCTGGTTGTAGGCTGTATTCTGCCAGCAGATCCCCATGCGGTAGACATGGTCGTGCATGAGTGTGGGCACACGGTAGGGCGTTGGAATCTGTGTGCTGTAGATATTGAGCGTGCAGCCGTCGGTGGCATCCCACATTATAATCTCCTCACGCCAGTCGCCGAAAAGGTCAGCTTGCAGGCATGGATTTGACTTTGTCCAGTTGTTGCTTTGTGGTAAGCCGAGCTGTGAGAATGTGCGCTTGCCTATGCCTAATTCTTTTATCTTTCCGCCGTTCCATTTGAACACAGCAGGACGGCATGTGCGTTGGCGCTTACTGAAACGACCGTCGAACATTTCCTCAAAGGCATCGCCATCCCAATAGATGCGGTAGTTGAGTCCTGGCATACGGTTGCCTGGCTTTGCTGCCGGACCGAGAGAGTTGCCCTTGCTGTCGAACATATTACGGCTGGCAAGTGAGATGCACAGTGCGCCACGGTGTTTGGGTGAGAAGTTTCCGGCAATGCCACGGCCTGTGTCTTCCTTGTCGGACATTTCCCATAGGATTTCTCCTGTCAGTGCATCGTGCATGTCACAGCCGTAAGGATTGACGTTCTCCTCGTGTACGGTAAACACTTCGTAGCCGGGACGGTCAGGGTCAAGGTCACTCACATGTATGGCGTCGCCGTGCCCCATGCCGGTGGAGTAGAGCAGTTGACCGTCATTGTTGACGGCACATGCACCATAGAGAATCTCATCGCATCCGTCACCGTCGACATCTGCCACGGAAAGGTTATGGTTGCCGTTGGCAAAGGCGGTGAAGCTGTGCCCTTTGCCGCAGGTGTTGCTGTTATAAGTTTTCGAGGTTTTGCGCCACTGTGCATCATACACATCCACGTTGGTGTTGCTTGTTGAGGCGTGCAGCCATTTTGTCTTCAGGTGCTGTCCGTCGAAGTCTACTGCCCACAGATATGTGCGTGTGTAGTATCCACGGCACATTACTGCGCTTGCGTTCTTGTGTATCCCGTCGAGATGTGCCACACAGGCAAGATAACGCTCGCTGCGGTTGCCGTAGAGGTCGCCCCAGAAATCCTTATCGTCAGGGTAAATGCCGAGGCTGTTTATCTTGCCTTCGCGGTTGGGGTTATACCAAATTGTGTGTACAGCCTCGCCTGTCATGCCGTTGAATACGGTGAGCAGTTCGGCACCTTTTAGTATATGCCCGTTGTCGTTGCGGTGTATTTCGCTGTTGTCAAGGCTCTTTATCTGTGTGTCGTTGGCAGCGCTCGTCACATAGTTGCCCTTGCCGTCCTTGCTGCCTGTGGCAGTTTTGCATATCATCTCGGCGCGTCCGTTGCCGTCGAAGTCATACACCATGAATTGGGTGTAGTGTGCCCCGGCGCGGATGTTTGGTCCGAGGTCTATCCGCCACAGCTGTGTGCCGTTGAGCTTGTAACAGTCGATGATTACGTTGCTTGTTATTCCCCGGTGGCTGTTGTCGGCAGAGCGTGCATCCCATTTCAATATCAGCTCATATTGCCCGTCACCGTCCACATCGCCCACGCTGCAATCGTTGGGAGTATAGGGCACTTCACCCTCTGCCACCGAGGGACGGTTGAGCCTTAGCTGCATATAGCAGTCTTTCCATGGCAGCGATATTGCCGAAGTGTCGGCTGGTGTCCCGTTGTTAATGGTCACCACCTGCCATTTGTCATCTGCTGTTCCCTTTACTTGGCACGATGTGGCACCGGTGATGTTTTTCCTGTATGGCTTCCCGTTTTTCAGTAGGGTGAATGCTGTGCCTTTGCTGTCGGTGCCGAGAAACCGCCACGAGGCAAAATAAGTGCCTTTTGTTTCAGTGTTCATCACTATCAGACCGCGGTCGAGCCGCTCCATAGCCGATGCAGGTGTGTCTGTTGGCGATGGCTTTCTGTTTTCCTGTGCCGTGCAGTATGGTGTGATACTTTGTGTAAGCAGTATTGCGGCGATATAATGTTTTCGTATGTTCATAATGTATTTTAAATTATTTGTTGATTACTTCCTTCAGAAATATTGCATCAAGTGTCCATGTTGCGCAGTCGTTGGTGGACAATATCTTTTTGCTGGTGTCCAGCGGACGGTGGTTAAGCAAGTCATCCCATGCAGTGGCTTTCAGCTGCTCGTTACCCAGCCTCCATCCTGCGTATGCAGTAAGCCTTGGAATCAGAAACTTGCTTTTTGTTATCCGTTTAGCCTCCTGTTTGTATCTCGCGGCGTGATTGAGCCATGTCGCAAAGAACGGCTTGTGGTCGATGGACATTTCAAGCTCGTTTATCAGCTCAAAGCCTCCCATGATGGTTATCAGATGATTAGTGTTCATCACGGTGCTGTCACACTCGTTGGTTATCCTGCCGCTGTCGGGATAATAGCCCAGCGCCTTTGGTCCTGAGAATATTCCGT
This sequence comes from Prevotella sp., assembly GCA_017623335.1. The sequence goes on along the minus strand of JAGAPI010000156.1, from coordinate 1,291 downwards.
GACGCAGTGCGGCAATGCTGCTCATGCCTGTGATAATCTTATTCTTATAGTAATTCCCGCTCTGCTCATTTGGCTTACCAAAACGTTCCCACTCAGTCATCCAGTTGCTTACGTAGCCCAACCAGTCGGGACCAATGCGCAGACGTGCCGGAGCGCTGCATGGATAAAGGTCGCGTGGTTGTGCCAGCCGCATGGGGTCGAGGGTATAGAGCAATGTGTCTGCATCTGCCACCTCATGCATTATGTCGCCTAAACGGTCGTCGGCAGTGAGATAGTACATGAATCTGTTCCACCACGCCTCAGATATTCTGCTTTCCTTTGCTCCGCATCCCCAATGGATAACGTTGTGACGGCTGCCCAGTCCTGCATGCGGACCAATGTGATAGCTGTCCACCTCCGAGCAATGGCGGGTCATGGCTGTAGCCATCCGCCACACCGTAGGCGACGCCGTGCGTAGAAACTGATACCACAGCATGGCAGGAGTGCCCAGCTCTGTGTTGTCCCAAGCATAGCCTCCCACATCGTAGCGCCATTGTCCGCGCCATGGGTCGTAGGTGTGCATCACGTCGCCATAGTTGAAATATCCATACCATCCGTTGCGCTCTATCTCGTGGTTGTAGAAGTCCATGATGCTGTCGAGCGTATTTTCCACCACTATGTCGCGTTGGCTCTCCCTTGTAGGCAGCGACCAAATGCCAAAGGTACGCTTGCGGTGCAGATATTCAGGAGTGGGCAGGAATGTTGCCTCTCCCAATTGGATATCATCGGATATTGACGGGTCGCCGTTTCTGTAAATATATAATGTGCTGCTGCGGCCTATGCCCCATGCCGTGCTCATGCCTGGCTGCACATCCTCGTAGGCAGCCTCAAGCGAGTGGGCTATGGTGTCGTAGTGTTCAAACGAATAAGGCTCAGCCTCGGGCGAGTATAGGTAGACGCTCACTGTGGCAGTGTCGCTTCGTGCATTGTCCACCTGCAGGGTGCTGGGATAACTTTCCCAGAAATCTTTCAGCCAAAAGGCAGTTTGCGATGTACTGTCGCCCACAGCCACCCATCCTTTGCTGCGCGTGCCTTCCATTGTGCCTATCCAAGGCGTGCGGCTCGTTGCCCGTTTTCTTATGCTGTAGCCATTGGGTGAGAGCTGCGACAGACGGAATCCGTCCCATTTTGCGATATTGTCCAACATCAGCCGTGTGCGGTCGTCCATCTTCTTCATGTTTATCTCGCGCCGTGCTACAAGCGGTTGCACGCTCATCTTGTGGTTGTCAAGATTCACATACCGCTCGTATGC
>JAGAPI010000155.1 GCA_017623335.1 Prevotella sp. | reverse complement strand
GAAACGATGCTGCGCAACCGCCCAGAGTTGAAAGCCATGCAGAACATGGTGGATATGAGTCAGCAGAGTGTGCGCCTGATTAAGGCAGGTAATCTGCCGAAGGTGATGCTTATGGGAGGCTATGCCGTGAGCAACCCTAACGTCTATGACGGTTTTCGCCGCTCGTTCGCAGGAGTGTGGAACGTGGGCGTACTTGTCAGTGTACCGGTGTGGAACTGGGGCGATGTTGCCTATAAGGCGCGTGCAGCCAAGGGAGCCGGAGCAATAGCAAAATTGGAGATGGCAGAGGCACAGGAGAAGATGGAGTTGCAGATGACACAAAGCTCGCACAAGGTGAGCGAGGCACAAAAGCGCCTGCAGATGGCTGAGGCAAACATCAGCCGTGCTGACGAGAACCTGCGTTGCGCCAACCTCGGATTCCATGAGGGTGTAATCTCAAGTACAGTGGTTATGGAGGCACAGACAGCATGGATGGAGGCGCAAAGCCAGAAGATTGACGCGGAGATTGATGTAAGAATGTCGCATGTTGACCTGCGCAAGGCAATGGGAGAGCTGGAGTAATTCGTAAATCATAACTCAAAATAAAATAAATCATGAGCGAGAAATCACAACACAATAACGTAATGCTTGCCGTACTGACGTTTACCGCCGTAGTGCTGGTGGTTTGTGTGACAGGTTATTTTGTCATACGCACCGAGCCTGAGACCATTCAGGGACAGGTGGAGGTGACCGAATACCGTGTATCGAGCAAGGTGCCAGGCAGAATACTTCAGCTGTATGTCAGCGAGGGTGACTATGTGAAGGCGGGTGACACGCTTGCTGTTATTGATGCGCCTGAGGTGAGGGCAAAGATGATGCAGGCGGAGAGTGCCGAGAGCGGAGCCAGTGCCCTGGAGCTGATGGCGCAGAATGGCGCGCGCCGTGAGCAGGTGCGCGGAGCTTACGAGCTGTTGCAGCAGGCAAAGGCAGGGCTGGAGATAGCCGAAAAATCATATAACCGTGTGCAGCGTCTGTTTGACGAAGGTGTGATGACACAGCAGAAGCGCGACGAGGCATACGCTGCCTACAAGGCAACCAAGGCACAGATGTTGGCGGCACAGAGCCAATATGACATGGTGAAGAGCGGAGTGCGCCGCGAGGAGAAGCTCGCTGCCGCAGCACAGGTGAACCGCGCAAAGGGTGCCGTGCAGGAGGTTAGCGCATACGTCAACGAGACTGTGCAGACAGCACAGATGGAAGGCGAGGTGAGCGAGGTGTATCCCAAGGTGGGTGAGCTTGTGGGAACGGGCAGCCCTATAATGTCGGTGTCGATAATGACCGATGTGTGGGGAACATTCAACGTGCGTGAGGATATGCTCAACGGCATGAAGGTGGGCGACACGTTCACTGCATATTCGCCGGCATTCGACAAGGACATACGCATGAAGGTGTATCACATAAAGGACCAGGGCTCATACGCGGCATGGAAAGCCACAAAGGCTAACGGACAGTATGACTTGAAAACCTTCGAGGTGAAGGCACGCCCTGTGGACAAGATTGAGGGACTGCGTCCTGGAATGTCACTGGTGATTAAAAGATAGGAATATTGAAAAGTGTAATCGACATAGCCCTGCGTGAGTGCGGCATAATCAGGCGAAAACCTATATATTGGTTTTGCGTGATTGTGTTTCCACTGCTTACCATGCTGTTCTTCACGTCAATAATGGACGAGGGACAGCCTGAAGACATGCCTGTGGGAGTGGTTGACCTCGACAACTCCACCACATCGCGGAAGCTGACGAGACTGCTCGATGCCTTCCAGACATCGCACGTAGTGGCACACTATCCTAATGTGACCGAGGCGCGACGGGCAATACAGCGCAACGAAATCTACGCATATCTCTATATTCCGCAGCATACCGAGAGCAATCTGCTGGCATCGCGGCAGCCTGAAATATCGTTCTATTACTCCATGCACTCGCTCACTGCCGGGGCACTGCTGTTCCGCGACCTCAAGACTGTGTCGACGCTTGGAAGCGCGGCGGTGGGAAAGGCAACCATGACCGCCAAGGGAATGGACGAGGACAGAATCATGGCTTTCTTGCAGCCCATCACCATCGACCTGCACCCTATAGAGAACCCGTGGACCAACTACAACTTCTATCTCTCCGCGGTGCTTGTGCCCGGAGTGATAATGCTTTTCATCTTTATTCTTACCCCCTATGTACTTGGAACCGAGCTGAAGTTCGGCACTGCGCGTGAGCTCATGGCGCGTGCCGGCAACAATATATATGTGGCAGTGGCAGGCAAGCTGCTGCCCTACACCCTGGGCTTTGTGAGCATCATGATGATTTATCTGCTCTACGTCTTCGGTGCACTCCATTTCCCGACAGCGGGCGGAGTGGGACGCATGCTGGCACTGTCGTTTCTGGCTGTGCTGCCGTCGCAGGCATTCGGCGCGTTCTGTTTCGGGCTTATGCCGTCGCTGCGCATGAGCATGAGTATCTGCTCGCTGTGGGCTGTGCTCAGCTTCTCCATTGCGGGCAACGCTTTCCCAGTGCCGGCAATGGACGCTCCGCTGCAGTCAGTATCATGGCTGTTTCCCTTGCGCCATTATTTCATGATTTATCAGGCATCGGTGTTCAATGACTACTCACTATCGGGAGTATGGCTCAACATTATAGTGCTGCTGATGTTCTGCTTATTGCCACTCACAGTGCTGCAGCGCATGAAGACCACGTTTAACACCTATACCTATATGCCATGACAATAATAAAAGACATGATTGGCAACCTGACACACGGATTCCGCAACATGTGCGATGTGTGGGCGGAGGAGATGCGTCGCATTTTCCACGACGAAGGTATGATTTTGTTTTTTATCGTCCTGCCTCTCTCTTATCCAATACTTTACTCATGGGTGTATAATAACGAGGTGGTGCGTGATGTTCCCGTGGCTGTGGTCGATGACTCGCGCTCACAGCTCAGCCGTGAGTTTATCCGTCTGTGTGACGGCACCGCTGATGTGGAGATTGTGGGCTATGCCGCCGACATGGACGAGGCGCGCAGAATGGTGGGCGAGCAGAAGGTGCGCGGCATATATCATATACCAAGCGACTTCGCCATAAGGGTGAACCGCGGTGAGCAATCGCCCATTGCCGTATATACCGACATGAGCCTTATGCTCAACTATAAGGCAATATTCCAGACAGCCACATCGGTGAGCACGGCGATGAACAGCAAGATACAGATAAAACTGGCAGGCAACTACACCGACCGTGAGGACGAGATAACCACTGCACCGTTAGCATTCCACGAGATAGCCATCTTCAACCCAACAGGAGGCTACGGCAACTTCATACTGCCGGCAGTACTCATACTGATATTGCAGCAGGTGTTAATACTCGGTGTGGGGCTTATGGCTGGAACAGCCCGCGAGAACGGTCACTATGCCGAATACCGCAACCTGAAAGCCCGCGGCATTGGAACACTCGGCACTCTAACAGGCAAGAGCCTGTGCTACTTCATGCTGTTTGCCGTAATCTGCCTTTATCTCACGGTCATTGTGCCGAGGCTTTTTAGTTTCGTGTCATTAGCGCAGCCGATGGATTTGCTTGCCGTAATGCTGCCCTTCGTGCTTGCCTGCATATTTTTTGCCATCACGGTGTCGGTGGCAGTTCACTATCGCGAGAATGTGCTGCTCATTGTGGTGTTTACCTCAGTGCCCATGCTCTTTCTCTCGGGAGTGTCATGGCCGCAGAGCAACATCCCGTGGTTTTGGCAGAGTATATCGTGGCTCATTCCCTCAACATTCGGCATACGCTCCTTTGTGCGCATGAACACCATGGGAGCCACACTTGCCGACTGCATGACTGAGTTCCGTGCACTTTGGGCGCAAGTGGCATTCTACTTCGTCACGGCATATATAGTGATTAAATTAAGAATGAAGAATCTTAAAATGAAGAGTGAAGAATGAAGAATGAAGAATTAATAGGCAATACCGGCGAGAGTATGAAAAATGGAGTGGAGAACGAAAATTCTTCATTCTTCATTCTCCATTCTTCATTTAATCTCCCCCCCGAGTGGGCAGAGCAGGAGGCGGTGCAGCTCACGTGGCCACACGCCGGCACCG
>JAGAPI010000154.1 GCA_017623335.1 Prevotella sp. | reverse complement strand
AGGAACAGAGTAAGTGGTGCCACCGTATTGTTGGTTGGCGTATGCCTTTTCATATTCGTCAATAATGCCTTTATAGAAGTCGGTGCTGCGGCTGAAGAAGTGGGGCACAACGGCATCGTATGGAGCACCGTATGCAGGAATCTCTGCAGGTGAGCCAATGAGCCATTCTGTTGCATTTCTCAGTTCGTAGGCGTTCTCCACGCACTGGAAACAGCAGATGTCGGCAAAAATGAATTTGAACTTTATGCCGGTTTCGGTAATATATTTCACCATTGACGGAGTATTCATCCATTTTCCGCGGTCACTGCCTGGTGAGTTTGTGCCGTTGTCAATTCCAAATGCCCTTTTGGGACCGCCGGAACGTGTGGTCACGGAGTCCTCGATTAGCCATCCCGAGGCGTGCCCCCAGAGCACCAGCCCGTAGTCTTGTGCAGGATAGTTTGCAGCTGTCCATTTTATTATGTCGCGCATCTCTCGCGGGTCAGATGCCGTGATGTCGGTTGCAAATTCCTTCACCTTGGTAATCGTACCGTCTGTAATCTCGGCTATATACGGCATCTCTGTGGTGCTTGCCCTGTCGACGAAGGCTATCAGGTGGTCGTCTTTTGACAGGCTCCGCGCTCCCTTTACCATCATGGCGAGGTTAGTGTCAAAGAAATCGTTGAGTGTATTCTCGGCTGAAACGTACACCAGCACCGTGCGTCCCTTCGGGGTGATATCCGGTTCATCGTCGTGGTCGCTGCCGCACGAGGAAAATGCTGCCAAAAGGCAAATCATAGTTAATAAATACTTCATTTCGTAATATTTTTGATGCAAAGTTAATGTTTTTTCCTGAAAAAATTGTAACTTTGCACCACAAAAGTGCAAAATGCAATGAAAAAACTATTAAAATACATATTTTTGCTGCTTCCTGCGGTTGCTGTCGCACAGAATCAGAATCCTTACATTCAGTGTGAGGATACCTGCGAGCATATCCATGGCATAGACATAAGTCACTATCAGGGCGAGGTGTTTTGGGAAACTATCGGTGAGAACACCAATATACGCTATGTTTATATCAAGGCTACCGAGGGCGGTGACAGGATTGACGCCACTTACGAGCGCAACATACAGCTTGCCCACCGCCACGGACTCATGGTGGGCTCGTATCATTTCTACCGTCCCAAGACTCCGCAGGACGTGCAGCTTGAAAATTTCATGACTCAATGTCTGCCAGGTGAGCAGGATCTTATTCCGATGATTGACATCGAGAGCACCGGCGGGCTGCCCAATGAGGAGTTTTGCGACTCGCTGTTCCGCTTTCTCAATCTTGTGGAGGAAGCCTACAACCAAAAGCCGCTGCTCTATACAGGCCGTAATTTCTACAACCGCCATCTGTGCGGCAAGCTTGACGGCTGGCAGCTGATGATTGCCATGTATACCAATGAGGAGCCGATACTTGCAGACAATCGCGACTACACTTTGTGGCAGTACACAGGCAAGGGACGCATAGCCGGAATTTCGGGCTATGTGGATAAGAGTCGTTTTGTAGGTTCGCATTCACTTAGAGATATAAGGTATAAACATAATTATAATAGAAGAAGATGATTATAAAATGTCCCGAATGTGGCCGCCAGGTGAGCGACCGCGCAAAGACCTGCCCCGGCTGTGGGGTGGATATAGCCGGAAACGTAACTACGTGTCAGAGCTGTGGTGCCACGGTGTTCAGTGACCAAGAAATGTGTCCTGTATGTCACGCCATGCTTGCCGGTACGCAGACAGTAAATAGAGATACTGTTGTTGCTCAGGATGTTATGACAGCAAAGGAGACTCCTGACAACAGTGACGGTGCCAATGGAAGTAAGAATGGCGGAAAGAAAAAACGCACGGCTGTGTGGGTGATTGTCGTAGCTCTTGTGGTGACGCTGTCGGTGGTGTTCGGCGGACTGTATCTGTATCAGAACATGGAGCGCCACAACGAGGAGGAGGCATATCTCAATGCCTTGGCAAGCAACGAGCCGTCGGTGTTGCAGAACTACCTCGACATCTATGGCGGGCGTGCTCCGCAGGAGCATATAGACTCGGTGGAGGTGTACCTCGACCGTTTTAGGGAGATGGACAAGGAATGGAACGATGCCAAGGTGTCGCGCAGCCGCACTGCACTGGAGCGTTATCTCAAGATGCACCCCGGCTCGGTTCATGAGCCTGAGGCAAAGATTATGATTGATTCCATCGACTGGGTTGTGGCAACACTTGCCGACACTCAGGACAGCTACCAGCGCTATATGAACGGGCACCCTGACGGAATGCATTATGATGAGGCCGTGCAGCAGTATGACAAAAAGGCTGAAGAGATAAGGAATGCTGCTGACACACTGACTGTAAGCGACATGACAAATTCTGCTGACAACATAAAGCCGAAGAAGTTGGAGGAATGAGATAACACATTATTATATATAGATATGCAGAGCAATCAAAGAGAAATGGCGCAAACGCTACTTGATGAAGCCAAGGCGAGCATAGCCAAGGGTGACCCGATTGGAGCGGTGGTGAAGCTGACGCAATGCCTTATGGCTGACGACGGCTATGCCGACGCATATCTCACACGCAGCGAACTGTTACTGTCAATGGGCGATGCCGACGGAGCGGCTGCCGATGCCCTGTGGCTTACGGAGCACGCTGAATCTACCGACGCGCTGACGGCATTGAAGGCCAGGATAGCCACCGTTTACAAGGAACGCGGCAGGATGAAATATTCCATGGGTGACACCGTGGGTGCCGAGCAGGAGGTGCGCAAGGCGCTGCAGATGGACCAAAGTTGCATGGAGGCTGTGAGCGGCGAGTACACTGCCGAGGGCGTGGAGCAGAAAGTCAGGCCGGTTTTTGGCATGGCAAATGCGCGTAATATGGCTGCAATTGGCGGCAAAGACTGCCGCGAATGTAAAAAATCGGCGGAATAATGAAAAAAAGTGGCATTTTTTTTGGCTGTTACAAGAAAAAACTGTAACTTTGCAGCGTGATTTAAGAATAAAATAACAAAATGTCAAAATAAACAGAGAATAATGAAGAATTTGAACGCTTACTTCTTTTACTATTACTTTTACTTTGCAAGGAATTGTAGAGCGGGAAGTTGCGTGTAAAATTCAACTTATGACAATGGTTAAGGAAATAACAATAAACTGTCCCGCTTGAATATATCAAGGCGGGACAGTTCTTTTTTTAATAATAAAGAACAAAAAATATATGAGAAGAATTGCAATACAAGGAGTACGTGGGTCGTTTCACGACATTGCCGCCCACCAGTATTTCGAAGGAGAACAGATACAGCTGATATGCTGCCAGACATTCGAGCAGGTGTTCGACAACATCAAGAAGGACCCCACGGTGATTGGCATGACGGCGATAGAGAACACCATAGCTGGCAGCCTGCTGCATAATTACGAGCTGCTGCGCGACAGCGGCACAACGGTGGTGGGAGAGCACAAGCTCCACATATCACATTGTATATGCTGTCTGCCCGGCGACGACTGGGACACCATCACTGAGGTGCATTCGCATCCGGTGGCGCTGATGCAGTGCCGTGAGTTTCTCTCGAAGCATCCCAGACTGAAGGCTGTTGAGGCTGAGGACACTGCCGGCTCGGCAATGTATATAGCCGAGAACCAGTGTAAGGGATGGGCGGCAATCTGCCATGCCGATGCCGCCAGAATGTACGGACTGAAGGTATTGGAAAACAACATTGAGGACAACAAGCACAACTATACACGGTTTCTCGTGACATGCAATCCGCATAAGGCTGACTTCCTGCGGTCGATAAGCGACACCAACAAGTCGAGCCTTGTGTTCTCGCTGCCCCATGAGGAGGGGTCGCTGTCGATGGTGCTGAGCATCCTCTCGTTCTACAAGATGAGCCTCACCAAGATACAGTCGCTGCCAATTGTGGGCCATGAGTGGGAATATATGTTTTATGTTGACGTGAGCTACAGTGATATCACGCGCTACCGTCAGAGCATCGACGCGATTACACCGTTGACAAAGGAATTAAAGATTTTAGGAGACTATAAAGATGGAAAACAGTCAGTTTAGCATCAAGCCGGCACAGCGGCTTGACGAGGTGCAGGAATACTACTTCAGCCGTAAGTTGAAGGAAGTGGCGCGCCTTAATGCAGAGGGTAGGGACATCGTGAGCCTGGCGATAGGAAGCCCTGACATGCCGCCGTCGGAGCAGACGGTGGAGACACTGTGCGAGGTGGCACGCAGACCCGATGCCCACGGCTATCAGCCAACAATGGGAACTCCGGAGCTGAGAGAGGCGATGGCTGGATTTTACCGCCGCTGGTATGGCGTTGAGGTGAATGCCGCTGCCGAGGTGCTGCCGCTCATAGGCAGCAAGGAGGGCATACTGCATGTAACGCTCGCATTCGTGAATCCCGGCGACAAGGTGCTGGTGCCCAATCCCGGATATCCCACCTACACCTCGCTCAGCAAGCTGCTGGGAGCGCAGGTGGTTAACTACAACCTTGACGAGGCAAACGGCTGGCAGCCCGACTGGCAGCAGCTGGAGGCGATGGACTTGAGCGGAGTGAGGCTGATGTGGACCAACTATCCCAACATGCCCACGGGAGCCAATGCCCGCATGGAGACATACGAGCGGCTGGTGGATTTCGCACACAGAAAGAACATCGTGGTGGTCAACGACAACCCTTACTCGTTCATTCTCAACGAAAAGCCCATCTCGCTGCTTCAGGTGCCGGGTGCCAAGGACTGTTGCATTGAGTTCAACTCAATGTCGAAAAGCCATAACATGCCCGGCTGGCGTGTGGGAATGTGCATCGCCAACGCCACGTTTATCTCATGGATTCTCAAGGTGAAGAGCAACATCGACAGCGGAACTTTCCGCGGACTGCAGCTGGCAGCCGCAAAGGCACTGACCGAAAACACTGCCGAGTGGCACCGCGAGGCAAACGTTGACCGCTACCGTCGCCGCCGCCGTTATGCCGAGGAAATAATGGACGTGCTGGACTGTGAATATGACCGCAGTCAGGTGGGAATGTTCCTTTGGGGACGCATCCCCGACAAATATGATAACGTTGAGCAGCTCACCGAAAAGGTGCTCCACGAGGCAAGGGTGTTCATCACCCCGGGATTTATCTTCGGCAGCCGTGGTGAGAGATACATACGCATCTCGCTTTGTGCAAAGGAGGAAAAGCTGGGCGAGGCGTTGGAGAGAATAAGGAAAATATTTAAATAAAATTGAAACATGGAACTTGAACTTAAACCATTGAATATTCCGAGTGACAGTGAACGCCCCTTCGTGATTGCAGGCCCATGCAGCGCCGAGACCGAGGAGCAAGTGATGAAAACAGCCAAGGAACTGGCATCGAAGGGCTGCCATAACTTCCGTGCCGGTGTATGGAAGCCGCGCACCAAGCCGGGGGGCTTCGAGGGCAACGGCGAGAAGGCTATGCCGTGGCTTCAGGAAGTGAAGAAGGAGACAGGAATGCTGGTGAGCACCGAGGTTGCTACTCCAGAGCACGTTGAAATAGCACTGAAGTATGGCGTTGACATTCTGTGGGTGGGAGCGCGCACTTCTGCCAACCCGTTTGCCATGCAGGCGCTTGCCGACTCGCTGAAGGGTGTCGACGTGCCGGTGCTGGTGAAAAACCCCGTTAACCCCGACCTTGAACTGTGGATAGGAGCGCTGGAGCGCATCAACGGTGCCGGAGTAAAGCGCCTTGGAGCCATCCACCGCGGTTTCTCAAGCTACGATAAGAAGATCTACCGCAACCTGCCCATGTGGCAGATTCCCATCGAGCTGAAGCGCCGCATTCCTGATTTGCCGATACTGTGTGACCCGAGCCACATCGGCGGTTGCCGTGAGCTTATCGCCCCGTTGTGTCAGCAGGCTATGGACATGGGCTTCGAGGGATTGATTGTGGAGAGCCACTGCGAGCCCGACAAGGCTTGGAGCGACGCAAAGCAGCAGGTTACTCCCGATGTGCTCGACTATATCCTCTCACTGCTCGTGGTGAGAGACGGAACTATCACCACTGAGGGCATAAGCCAGCTGCGCTCGCAGATTGACGATCTTGACAACCAGCTCATGGACCTGCTGGCAAAGCGCATGAGGGTTTGCCGCGAGATCGGTCAATATAAAAAGGAGCACAACATGACTGTGGTGCAGACAGGTCGCTACAACGAGATTCTTGATAAGCGAGGTGCACAGGGGGCACTCTGCGGCATGTCGGCAGAGTTCGTGAAACAGGTGTTTGAGATGATTCACGAGGAGAGCGTGCGCCAGCAGATAGAGATTATTAATAAATAAAAATGAAAATACTGATTCTTGGAGCAGGAAAAATGGGAAGTTTCTTTCTCGACCTGCTCAGCTTCGACCACGAAATGGCGGTGTTTGAGAAGGACCCCAAGCGCATGAGGTTCACATACAACTGCCAGCGCTTCACATCGCTCGACGAGGTTAGGGAGTTTGAGCCCGAGCTCGTAATCAATGCCGTGACGGTGAAGTACACCATACCGGCATTTGAGGAAGTTATGCCGTATCTGCCGCAAAACTGCATAATAAGCGACATTGCCAGCGTGAAGACCGGACTGAAGGATTTTTATGAGACAGCGGGGCGCCGCTATGTGAGCACTCACCCTATGTTCGGACCCACCTTTGCCAATCTCAACCAGCTTAGCCACGAGAATGCCATCATCATTCAGGAGGGCGACTACATGGGCAAGATTTTCTTTAAGGACCTCTATAGCAAGCTGGGGCTTAACATCTATGAATACACCTTCGAGGAGCACGACAAGACGGTGGCTTACTCGCTGAGCATTCCGTTTGTGAGCACCTTCACTTTTGCTGCCGTGATGAAGCATCAGGATGCGCCGGGCACCACCTTTAAGCGTCACATGAACATTGCCAAGGGTGTGCTCAACGAAGACGACTATCTGTTGCAGGAGATACTCTTCAATCCCTATACCGCAGGACAGGTGAGCCAGATACGCGAGGAGCTGAAAGAGTTGCTCGGCATCATTGAGCGCAAGGATGCTGACGGCATGAAAGCATATCTTACTAAGATTAGGGACAACGTGCGGCGTGATATTGAAGTGAAATAGCCTGTGGCAGGTTCTGCAATTTATGTCCTGGCTTTGACTTGTCCGCCAAAAAACGCGTAGTCAGGGGATTTTCTCTCCCCAGAGTGTGTTGCAGAAACATCATTCCTGGATCTTCATTTTTTCTGCGCATAATTAAAAAAAATTCTGCGCAGAAAAGTTTCACTTTCTGCGCAGAAAACAAATTTTTTCTGCGCAGAAAATTTTTTTTGATCCGTACGTGGCGTTTTCATCCTCCCAATCCATTATTTTATCCCGTTGCCTATTTGTTTTTTTCGCAGAGTTCCGAGGGCTGCATGCCGTATTCCTGCTTGAAGAGCTTCGAGAAATAGTTGGGCGTGTTGAAGCCCACGGCTGCCGCCAGCTCGCTCACCGATATGTGAGGGTTGCTCTCGATCATGGCGCGGGCGGTCTTCATGCGGATGCTGCTGATAAATCCCGAGATGTTCTGTCCCGTGAGCGCGCAGCTTGTTGTACAGCGTGCTGGGGCTTACGCACAGGTCGGCGGCAAGCTCCTCGCGCCCGTAGCCGCTGTCCTTGATGTGAGCCCTCACAGCCTCTATCGCCTTCTGCAGGAACAGTTCGTCGGGGCTGCTGCTGTGTTTTGGCTCCTGCCCTATGTCGGTCTGGCTGCTGAACTTCTGCCTTATCCTCTCGCGGTTGGCTATGATGTTGTCAATGCGCAGCCTCAGGTCGTCCAGGCGGAAGGGCTTTGTGATGTAGTCGTCGGCTCCCGTGCGGTATGCCTCGTTGCGGTCGTCGTTCTCGGTCTTTGCCGTGAGCATTATCACGGGCAGCTGCGCCGTGTCGCTGTTTCCCTTTATCTCTTTCACCAGTTCAATGCCGTCCATCACGGGCATCACCACGTCGGTTATCACCACGTCGAGCTCTTTCCTTGCAATCTTTTTCAGCGCCTTGCTTCCGTCCTGCGCCGTGTACACGTTGTAGCGGCGGCGCAGCGACCTCGCCATCAGCTCCAGCAGTTCGGCGTTGTCCTCCACCAGCAGTATCGAGTGCTCCTTGGGCTGTGTGTCGGCGGTGCTTTCCTCGGGTGCGGCGTGAACAATTTCTGGCGCGTTTTCCTCGGCAATGATGTCGGTTATGCGGTTTTCCGTCACCCTCTCCGCCTTGCCGTATGCCGACTTTGCGAGTGGCAGCGTCACGGTGAAGGTCGTTCCCTCGCCCTCCTTGCTCTGGCAGTCTATCTCGCCGTGGTGCAGCTTCACCAGTGTGTGTACGAGCGACAGACCTATGCCCGTTCCCGAAATCTTCGTCTTGCGGTGGTCGGCATCGAGAAATCTCTGGTAGAGGTGCTTCATTTTCTCCTTGGATATGCCTATGCCGCGGTCGCTCACGGTGAGCACGGCGCTGCCTCCCGGCGTCTTTGTCAGCGCCACGTGTATGCTCTTTCCCTCGGGCGTGTATTTCAGGGCGTTCGACAGCAGGTTGTAAATCACCGTGTCCACCTTGTCCTTGTCAAACCATCCCTCCACCTCGCCTATGTCGCTGGTCAGCCTTATGTTCTTCTTCATCGCCATGGGCATGACGTTTTTCACGCAGCTGTCCACTATCCGGCTCATGTCTCCTGCTGCGGCGAGCAGGCGCAGCTTTCCCGCCTGCGACTTTCTCACCTCCAGAATCTCGCGCAGCAGACGCGTCAGCCTGTCGATGTTGTTCTGCATTATGGCATAGCTGTGCTCGCCCTGCGGAGCTTCGTGGCGCAGGTTGTCTATCGATGCCGAGATGACGGCGAGCGGGGTGAGCAGCTCGTGGGTGATGTTGGTGAACACCACCTGCATCTGCAGCTTGTTCTGGGTGTTGAGGCGCTGCTTGTAGGCTCGGATGGCAAACCACACGCTCCCTATACCTATTATTATATATATGAGATAAGCCCACCACGCCAGCCACCACGGCGGCAGCACCCTCACGGTGATGTCGTAGGGCAGGGCGGTGTATTCACCCTTGCCGTCTGACGCCTTTATCTTCAGCCTGTACGTTCCCGTGGGCAGGTTTTCAAACGTGGCGTTGCGCGTGGCGGCATCCCTGTATTGCCATTCGCTGTTGTAGCCCTCCAGCTTGTAGGCATACTTGTTTTCTTCCGGCGAGACGTATGCCGTGAGCGCAAACTCCACTGAGAATTTGCTCACTCCCGACGGTATGTTTATTTCCTTGGTGTATTCCGGGGTGATTTCCGACACAGCCCTGCGCAGACCGGCTTCGAGCGCGGCGTATGGGCGGTCGTCGATCCTGATGTCAGTCACCAGCAGCCTGTGACTCTTGCTGTTACTGCCGTTTCCTTGTCTCTGCGTCTTGAATGCCACTATGTTGTTGGCTATTCCGAAGAACAGCTCGCTGCCGCAGCCTGCCGTACAGTTGGGCATGAAGATAATGTTGCTGCCCAGTCCGTCCTCTTTGGTGTATGTCACGGTCTGCGGCATTTCTCCATTGCCGGCAAATGTTACTCTCGTCAGTTTCTTTCCCGATGCTATCCACAGTCCTCCCTGTCTGTCCTCGTTTATTGAGCAAATGTTGCCGTTGGCTGTGCCAGACGTCAGTCTTACAGGCTCAAACCTGTCTTTGCCGCCGTCATAGCCGAAAAGTCCTCCCGATGCCGATATAGCCCAGATTCGTCCGTGGCTGTCGCAGTGACACGCCGTGACATCTGCCACTGCCAGTTTCCCGTTTTCCGGGGCATAGCGCCGTGTCGTGCCGCCCTTGCTTCTTATTATTCCCCCGTTTTCGGTGCTTATCCACAGAGTCCCGTCGGCGCTTTCGGCAATGTGGCGCACGTCGCATCCGTTCAGCTCCTTCTCCCCGGCAGATATTTTCATCACGTAGCCGCTGCCGGCGGGTGTCATCACGCCAATGCCCCTGTCGGTGCCTATCAGCACGTCGCCGTTGCGTCTTTCCATCAGGGTGTTCACGTTGTTGTCGGGCATTATCGTCGAGTTCTGCCTGGTGATGTTTCTCACCGTTCCGTCCTTTCCCACGGCTATCAGTCCGTATATCTCGCTGCCCAGCAGCATGTCGCCGTTCTTCCTCCTTAATATTGATGTCACGGCGCAGTGCAGCAGCTCCTTGTCTATGTTCCTGAATTCGGGAATCTCCCTGTCGTATTCGGTTTTTCCCGTGGTGCGGTCGTATTTCATCAGTCCGTAGGGCATCAGGCTGGCGTAGAATGTCCGCCCGTCGCCGGTATGCACCGATGTTATTATTCTCCGGGCGTAGTGGCTGTTGCCTGTGTTGCATTTCAGATGCTCAAACGGGCTTTCCCCCGTCACTATCTGCCTTATCTGCCCGAACCGCTTCTGCAGCCAGATATTCCCTGCCTTGTCCTGCGCCATGTAGTTGGTGTTGGCAAAGAAACCGCAGTCGTCGGCTTCCTCATACTTTTTGAATCCCCGTGCCTCGTCACCGGTGTCGAGAATATGCGTGCCGTAGCGCGAGCACATCCATATCGTGCCCGTAGCCTTGTGCTCCATGATGCTGTAGATGGAGTTGAACTCGCCCGTGGGGTAGCCGTACACCTTGGTCCTGGGGTGTCTGAAGTCGGTGGGATTCTCTATGCACACCAGCCCTCTGTGCCACGTGCCCACCCACAGCCTGTCGCGGCTGTCAATGCACAGCGTATAGGCATTGGGCATGCCGTTGATTTTGGGCAGCTGGTGAAACACGTTTGTGCCGCGCCTCATCCTCAGCAGTCCGCTGTACCATGTGCCTATGTAGAGGTACTTCCCGTCGTTGCTCTCCCTTATCGACTTTACGCCGTAGTGTTCGGCTTGCCTCACCTTTCCGTCGGGACTCACAAAGCGTGAGTTGCGCTTGTCGAGAGTCACAAAGCGGTCGTTCCTGCGGTCATACATGCTCAGTCCGCCGTCGGTGCCTGCCCACACGGTGCCGTCCTTTGTGGTGTATAGCTCATATATTATTTTCTGTCCCTCACCGTCCAGCCTGTAGGTCTTGCATTCGTCGGTGCGCCTGTTCATTCTCACTATTCCCTCGCGCGTACCTATATATATATGGTCATCGTTGTCGGCTGTCACCGACATTATGAAATTGTTCGGGAAAATCTGCGGGCGTATCACTCCGCTCTTGTAAGTCTTCAGCGAGTAGCCGTCGTATGATTTCAGGCCTGTGCCCGTGCATATCCACATCAGTCCGTTGCGGTCGAAGTATATGCGCTGTATCGCGTCCGACGGCGACAGTTCCACGGCGGTGCCCGTCCTAAACCTGCCTTCTGCGGCGGTGCCTGTTCCGAATCTGCTTTCCGCGGCTTTCGCTCCCAGACACGATACTGCCATGATGAATATTATAGCGGCAGTTTTTAGGTTTAATTTCATTATTATAGTCTGTTTTGTCTTCTAAGTAAGATTGTGTTTTGTCGTTTGTGGTGCTGTGGGTTATGCCTTTCCTTCAATCATGAGTTATGGTTTCCCTTCAATCCTCCAGTCGCTGATTGTGCGCTTGTCGATATCGAAGTTTATCCCCACCTTTACTGTCGGCAGGTTGCAGAGCGAGAACCTTGCGGCGTAGTTTTTCAGCTCAATCTGCCTCATTGCCGTTTCAGCGTTCTTGTTTACCTTCAGCTCAAACAGGTAGAGCGCCTTTTTCGTTCGCATCACCATGTCCACCCTGCCGAGTGATGTCTGCACCTCCACGTCGATGGTGTGAAACTGTCCGAGCAGCGACAGTATTACGTAGAGCATCTGCTGGTAGTGTCCCTCCGAGCTGGCGTTGTTGCAGTAGGGAACGGTGAGGAGATACTCCTGCATCAGGCTTAGCGCGCCGTCGATGTCGTCGTCTTTCAGCGCAAGGCTCATCTTTGCGGCAAGCGTCATTCCCCGTCCTGTCTTGGTTGATACATATTCGGGCAGCAGACTCTGCATCAGCCCTATGCGCACCTCGCGGTTGGGTATGTCGAGCGTGTACAGCTCGGTGTCGGCGTCATAGTCCTTGATGGTTACGTAGCCGCTCTGGTAGAGCAGCGGAATTATCGACATCATTCCCTCCGTAGGGGCATCGAACTCTGCCGACATTGCCTCCATGTGGCTGAATTCTGACGGGAGAGTTTCAAACTTCCGCATCATCTCTATAAGATATGTCGGAGTGCCAGAGCCGAACCAGTAGTTATTGTAGTCCATATCCAGCATGGCATTGAGCAGGCTGAAAGGATTGAATATGTCGGGCGAGGGCCATGTGAAGTGATAGCCGTCGTATAGCCGTTCCAGCCTGTTCACAATATCCTCTTGGGGAGCATTTTTCTTTTCGGCAAACTGCTCGATATAATCCTGCATCTGTGTGAGCATCTCCTCCTTGGATATACCGCACACGGCAGCATATTGGGGATTCATCGAGATGTTCTTGATGTTATTCAGTTCGCTGAAGATGCTTAGTTGCGAGAACTTTGTGATGCCTGTGAGGAACACGAAGTGCAAGTATGGGTCACAGTCTTTCAGCGGCGAGTAGAAGTTGCGCATCACGTTGCGGAGCACGGGCAGCTCAGTGTCCTCGTGTATCACGTCGAGCAGCGGTGCATCGTATTCGTCAATCAGCACCACCACTTTCCGTCCTGTCTGTTCGTATGCTTTGTGTATCAGTTCTGTCAGTCTGTCGTTTGCATCTGTCTTGTGATTTATTATACCCCATTTCTCTTCTTCCCTTCCAAGCATGTTTCCGAGATACCTTTCCAGCTGGTCTTTCTCCATGTGTTTTCCCGAAGCCATGCTGAAATGCAGCACAGGATATTCCGTCCACTCTTTTTCCACATTACTTATATATAGTCCCTCGAACAAGTCCTTGCGTCCCTCAAAATAACTTCTCAGCGTTGAGGTGAGCAACGACTTGCCGAACCGTCTCGGGCGGCTCAGAAAAACATACTTGCTGAGGTGCATCATTTTCCAGATATACTCAGTTTTGTCGATATACAACATACCATCCTCAATAATGTTCGAGAATGTCTGTATGCCCACGGGCAGCCGTTTCAGTTGTTTCTTTTCCATGTCCTAAAAGAGTGTAATGGGTTATTTTGCTGCAAAGTTAAAAAAATATTCTGACATTGCCAAAAAAATGCCGGAGAAAAGCTATTGACATAGTTCGAAATGACATCTGATATGGGATTGCACATTGGTATTGGAGCAGAAATAATACTGAGTTTTCTATCATAACAGGGGGTAAACGGTGGAGCAGGTGGAACGAACGTCTTCATCAACAATATCTCACACTTTATCGTGTCTGCAAAAACAGCCCGCCAGTCTAATTCCTTATAGACTTGGCGGGCTGGTATGTCTTACATGGTGAATTAAATTTTATATTATTTTGTAGAAATACATAATTTTCAAGTGCAAAGGTATAAAATAAAATGGTATTGTGCAACCCCTATATTGTGACTTTTGTATCCAAATGGCAATTGTTTGTGCTTAATGTGCGTATTTTCATGCTCAAACAGATGTATTTTTTATAAAAGTAAAATCGGTTTAGTATTTTTTAGCGTTTTATTTGGTGTTTTCTTGATTTATTAGCATATCTTTGCAAACTGATAACGCAAAATGGAACAAAACAAGCGTAATCAATAAAGTAGAAGTGACAGAGAAAAACAACCGAATGAAGAGTATATATAATAGTCTTACGGCAATATTGCTGGTGTTTGTAGTTGCGTATGTTGTAAGCGCATGCCGGCGCACTCATTCTGACGGCAGCATGGATAGCCGGCGGATGGCATACGCTGCGCTCGACGATTCTATCATGGCACAGTCGCCACATGTCAGAGACATGATATACAGGGGAATGGACGAAGCTCCTGACAGTATGACCTATTATGAGTATTATGTGAGGATGGGCAAATATTTCTGCCTTTCTGAAACGCCAGACTCGCTTGTGCCATATATTAACGGCACTATACGCTTTGCCGCACGGCAGCCTGTGTCGCCACGGCGCAACAGTCTGTTGGCGTTTGCATACAACTGTCAGGCTGCCAACTATCACAACTTCCATAAAAAGCCTGGTGACGTCATTGATTTATACCGCAAGGCATACGATCTGTCGCTCAGCAGTGAGACAAAGGACCAGACACCCCAGGTGTGTGCCAATCTCGGCGATGCGTATCTGTTTAAGAACAGCCTGCCTGAGGCTGCGGCATGGTACAGGCGTGCGCTGTTTCTCGTAGATTCACTGCGACTGCCGGCAAAGGAGAACATAACCCTGTATCTCGGACTTGCCACCATCTATCTGCATCTTGATGATTTCGACTCGTCGCTGAAATATTATCGCCAGTCAGAGAAGTATTTTGGCGACATGTCGCTGGCAATGCAGTCATATTTCCTCAATAATTACGGCAACTACTATTATTACGCTAAAGACTATAAGGCATCACTTGAAAAATTCCTGGAGCTCAAGGCACTGCTTGAAAAAAACAACAAGCTGAACACTTTTGACATGCACCTTTGCAAGCTGAACCTTGCCGACGTGTATCTCAATCTTGATGATGTGGCAATGTCGGAAAAATATCTCAATGAGGTGGATTCGGTGTTTTCTGTCACCGGCGATACCGAGGCGGCGCATTATGTGAACACCATACGCATAGGGCAGGCTGTAAGGCGCGGCGACATGAACCGTGTTGCCGGCATACTGGCATCAGAAAAGAAGATTGACAATATCTCGTTCAATATCAGAAATATACGCGACGTTTACCTGCGCAAGTATTATGTGGCGAAGGGCGACTACCGCAGCGCATACGAGAATCTGAAGGTAAATGTGGCAATGAATGACTCCATGGAGCACAACAGGCAGGGAATGCGCGCATCGGAGATTATGGAGCGCTTTTCGCGTGATACACTCCAGCTGCATCATAGCGTGACTATGGAGCACAAGAATGCGGAGATACAGAGCACTTACACACTTGCAGCGGTCATTGCGGGCACATTGACCACACTGTGCCTGCTGCTTGCAGTGGGAGTGCTGTATTCGCGCAAGCGTTATCTGCAGGGCAAGATGCGTATTATGCACCTCAGGCTTGACGGGGCACGCAACCGGGTATCGCCCCACTTTGTGTTTAATGTTCTGAACAACAATATGCTGAAGAATGGTGGTGGCGACAACAGTGAGCTGATGATGCTGACAAAGCTCATAAGGGCAAACCTTGACATGACATGCAGGCAGACTGTGACGCTTGGCGAGGAGCTTGACTTTGTGCGCCGCTATGTCGACATTGAGAGGAAAATCTCCGACGGAGTTTTTGAATATCATGAGGAGGTGGCGGCAGACATCGATAAGGATGCGGTGATGATTCCGCCAATGTTTGTGCAGATTTTGGTGGAAAACGCTATTGTGCATGGACTGAAAAACAGCGGTGGCGACAAGTTTATACGTGTTGCAGTGACGCGCACCGGCGGTGTGCTGCACATTGTGGTGCGCGATAACGGCAAGGGATTTGACATAACCAGTGCCGGCAACCGCCGCACAGGGCTGAGCATTATCAGCCAGACCATTGCAATAATCAACGAACGCAACAAGTCGAAGATGCGGTTCTCGCTCAGCAATGTGCAGGACGACAGCGGTAAGGTGAAAGGCTGCGAGGCGAAAATAGACATACCCGAAAACATTAAATTCATGAGCTGAAAATAAACATTTATGGTGACAGTGATTATTGACGATGAGCAGACGGCAGCCAGACACCTGGCGGAGCGTCTGAAAAAATATGAAGGTGTGAAGGTGGCTGGCGTTGCCAACAACGGGCTCGACGGCTTGGCGTTGATTAACAGGCATAAGCCCGACCTCCTGTTTCTCGACGTGCAGCTGCCCGACATCAACGGACTTGATTTCCTTGAGCGCATGGATGAGTTCACCGACGGCAACTGCCGGGTGGTGATGTACACAGCCTACGACAAGTTTGTGTTGCCGGCATTTCGCAAAAAGGCGTTCGATGTGCTGTTGAAGCCTTTTGCCGACGACGAGCTTGACACCGTGATGAGGCGGGTGGCGGAGGACAATGCCGGTGATGCCGCGGGCAATGAGGCAAAGGACACCGACCGGCTTCTGTTTTATACAAACATGGTTGACTTCAAGCTGGTGCACAAGTGTGACATTGCGCTGTTTCAGTACAACCACGACATACGATGCTGGGAAATAGTGGTGGCAAAGTCGCAGAACCCCATACGCCTGAAGCGCAATGTGAAGAGCGATGACCTGCTGAAGCTCGACGACTCTTTTGTTCAGGTTAACCAGAAATTCATAATCAATGTCAATTTCCTTGTTGAGGTGGTGGACAACGTGTGCCGTTTCTATCCTCCGTTCGACAGGCTCGATTACGTGAAAGTGGGCAGGGCGTTTCGCCGCAGGCTCATCAACCGGTTCTGCAATCTTTAGTTTGTTTGCAGTACTTTCGGTACTGCATTTACACACATATTATATATAGTATGTGCGCCCTATATGAGCCTTTTTTGCTGTAAACGCGCTAATTTTGTTTAAAATGTTTTGCAAGGTCAGAATTTTTTTGTACTTTTGTACCTTGAAAAATATTATTAAAATGCGTTAGAGGCTCTGAAAAGTGCCTTAAATGCGAAAAGAAAGAAAAATGGATCAGACATTAGATCAAGACAGAATTATTAAGATTAACATCGAGGAGGAGATGAAATCCTCCTATATCGACTATTCGATGTCGGTAATTGTAGCACGTGCGCTGCCTGATGTTCGTGACGGATTCAAGCCCGTACACCGCCGTATTTTGTATGGTATGCTGGGCATCAACAACGTAAGCACCCAGCCTTATAAGAAATGTGCCCGCGTGGTGGGTGAGGTTCTCGGTAAGTATCACCCCCACGGCGACAGCTCTGTTTACGGAGCGCTCGCCCGTATGGCTCAGGACTGGAACATGCGCTACACTCTCGTTGACGGTCAGGGTAACTTCGGATCAATGGACGGCGACTCACCTGCCGCCATGCGTTACACCGAGTGCCGCCTGTCGAAGATGGGAGAGCACATAATGGACGACCTTGAGAAGGACACCGTGGACATGATGAAGAACTTCGACGAGTCGCTCGAAGAGCCTACGGTGATGCCTACCAAGATTCCTAACCTGCTGGTGAACGGCGGCAACGGTATCGCCGTGGGTATGGCAACCAACATGCCGACACACAACCTCGGAGAGGTTATCGACGGATGCTGCGCATACATCGATAATCCGGAGATTGACACCGAGGGACTGATGCAGTACATCAAGGCGCCAGACTTCCCTACGGGTGCCATTATCTATGGCATACAGGGAGTGAAGGACGCCTACGAGACCGGCCGCGGCAGAGTAGTGCTGCGCGCAAGGGCAGAGATAGAGACAGGCGACACACACGACAAGATTGTGATAACCGAGCTGCCCTACGGAGTGAACAAGGCTGACCTTGTGAAGTATATCGCCGATCTCGCCAACGAGAAGAAGATTGAGGGTATAACCTACGTCAACGATGAGTCGGGCCGTCAGGGTATGCGCATAGTGGTTGACGTGCGTCGCGATGCCAACGCCAATGTGGTGCTCAACAAGCTATTTAAGATGACCGCCCTACAGAGCTCGTTCTCAGTGAATAACATCGCGCTTGTTCACGGTCGTCCGAAGCTGTTGTCGCTCCGCGAGTGTATCCATCACTTTGTGGAGCACCGCCACGACGTGACCATACGCCGCACCAAGTTCGACCTGAAGAAGGCTGAGGACCGTGCCCACATATTGAATGCTCTGATTGTGGCGTGCGACAATATCGACGAGGTGGTGCACATCATCCGTGGCTCAAAGAGTCCGCGCGAGGCTGTGGAGAACCTCATGAAGCGTTTCGACTTCGACGAGGTGCAGGCACAGGCTATCGTCGACATGCGTCTGAGCCAGCTCACGGGTCTGCGCATGGAGCAGCTGCATAAGGAGTACGAGGACCTGCAGCAGCTCATTGCATACTTGAAGCAGATTCTCACCGACCCGGAACTTTGCAAGAAGGTGATGAAGGACGAGCTGCAGGAAGTGAAGGAAAAATATGGCGACGAGCGCCGCACTGAGATACGCTACTCGGGCGAGGAGTTCAACGCAGAGGACTTCTATCCCGACGACCCAGTGGTTGTCACCATAAGCCATCTGGGCTATATCAAGCGCACTGCGCTGAGCGAGTTCCGCGAGCAGAGCCGCGGCGGAGTGGGCAACAAGGGAGCCAACCACCGCGACGGCGACTTCACCGAGTATATCTATCCGGCAACAATGCACAACATGATGCTCTTCTTCACACAGAAGGGACGCTGCTACTGGATGAAGTGCTACGAGCTGCCCGAGGGCAACCGAGCATCGAAGGGCCGCGCCATACAAAATATGCTCAACATTGAGAGCGACGACGCCATCAACGCTGTGCTGTGCATAAGGAAGTTCACCGACGAGGAGTTCCTCAAGAGCCACTACGTGGTGTTCGCAACAAAGAACGGCACGGTGAAGAAGACTTGCCTGGAGGCTTACAGCCGTCCGCGCGCCAACGGCATGAACGCCATCAACATTGTTGAGGGCGATCGTGTGATAGGTGTTGAGCTCACCAACGGCAAGAAAGAGATTGTGCTCGCCAACAAGAACGGTCGCGCAATACGTTTCGACGAGAACGAAATCCGTGAGATGGGCCGTGTGTCCACCGGTGTGCGCGGTATGCGTCTCGACGAGGGTGACGACGAGATTATAGGCATGGTGTGCGTCAACGACCCGATGACCGAGACCATCATGGTGGTGTCGGAGAAGGGCTACGGCAAGCGCAGCCTTGTGGACGACTACCGTAAGACTGGCCGCGGCGCCAAGGGTGTGCGCAACCTCGGTATCACCGACAAGACCGGGCGCGTGGTGGCTATAAAGATTGTAACCGACGACAACGACCTCATGATTATCAACAAGAGCGGCATCATCATCCGCATGAAGGTGGCTGAGGTACGCACCATGGGTCGCGGAGCGCAGGGCGTGCGCCTTATCAACCTCACAAAGAAGAACGACATCATTGCAAGCGTATGCAAGGTCATGACTTCTGAGGAAGAGGAGGAAGTGGAGGCTGAGAACGCCGCCGAGATGCCCGAGGACGCACAATAATATATAAATAAAGGTGTAAATACAATTTTAAAATAAACCAATAAAAACCAACAAGAATGAAAAAAATGATGTTAATGGCAGCAATGGCAGCGATAGCTACCTCTGCCTTTGCACAGGACGAATTAGTGAAGGAGGCTCAGAAGCTGAAGAACAGCGACCCTAAGGCTGCTCTTGAGAAAATCACTCCCGCACTTACCAACAGTGCTACTACCGACAAGGCTGCTGCATGGAATACAGTTGCTGAAATCCAGTACAAGATTTTCTCTGACCAGCAGGGCATCCAGCTTGAGAATCAGGTGAGGGGCGAGAACAAGCCCATCGACGAGGCTGCCATGAACACAGCCATTGCCGAGGCTCTCAAGGCTGCGCTGAAGTGCGACGAGTTCGACCGTCAGCCAAACGCAAAGGGCAAAATCAAGCCCCGTTTCCGCAAGGCTAACCAGACAACCTATAAGATTGGCCGTCAGCACGTGATCAACGCTGGTCTGTGGGCATACAACAACAAGGACTATGCCAAGGCTCTGGAGTACTGGGGTGCATATATCGACAGCAAGAACGACCCGCTGTTTGAGGGCGTTGACCTGAGCGATGACAAGAACTACTCTGAGATCTGCTACTACGCAGCCCTCACCGCATATCAGGCAAAGGACTATGCCACAGCACAGAAGTATGCCAAGATGGCTGCCGAGGATCCTGCCAAGGCTGCCGATGCCAACGAGATTCTGCTGTTCTCTCAGAAAGAGACCTGCAAGACCGCTCAGGATACAGTGAACTATGTGAACACCCTGAAGGACCTGCACACAAAGAATCCTGCTGACGAGAAGGTGTTCGGCCTGCTGGTTGACTACTATGCAAATTCTTCAAATAAGGACGAGGCAAAGGCGTTTGCTGCTGCCGAGGTGGCAAGCAATCCTAACAACAAGATGGCTCACGCCCTCATGGGACAGCTTGAGATGGAGGCAAAGAACTGGGATGTTGCCTACAACTGCTTCTACAAGGCACAGGAGATTGATCCTGAGTTCATTCTTTGCTCTTACAATGCTGGTGTGTGCCTTATCTCAAAGGCACAGGGCATGAACGACCAGCTTGCCGACAAGCGCACAGGTAACCTCTCTGCCGACAATCTCGCAAAGATTCAGGATGTGATGAAGCAGGCCATGCCTCTGCTTGAGAAGTGCCGCGCTAAGGATGCCGACCAGCTCACCGTTCGCTGGGCTTACCCTCTCTATCAGGTTTACTATGCTCTCGGCGACAAGGAGAAGGCTGCCGAGGTTGGTAAGATTGCCGGTATCTCTGAGTAATCCAGAGTATATCTAAGAAAAACAGATATCTACAATAAAAGAATCCACCCGCATCATCATCTTGCGGGTGGATTCTTTATTTTTAATGTTAAAATCCTAAAAATGTTTTGATGATTCAAAAAAAAGCATTACCTTTGCATCGTTTTTGAAATAGGGGCGTAGCCCAGCTGGTTTAGAGCGCTGCAGTCACATTGCAGAGGTCATCGGTTCGAGCCCGATCGTCCCTACTTCAAAATCGCTATCAGTAATACTTTT
>JAGAPI010000153.1 GCA_017623335.1 Prevotella sp. | reverse complement strand
TTGCTTATAGCTCATTTCGTAAGTAGGCTTGCCGCCGTCGAGGGCGAACTTTACCTCTACATCGCCGTTGGGCGACTTCACTGTCTGCGCCATCAACATTGTGGGCAGAGCCAGCATTGCTAAAAAAATCAGTCTTTTCATTTTGCTTTATTTTTTAGATGTTATTGTATATATTCTGTTTTTTCACCACGTCCTTGTTTTTACCTTGGCTTTTTGTTTTCACCACAGAGGCACGGAGACACGGAGTTTTTACTCGTTTTGTATTTCGATACAGAGATAATGCCAGTCGGCATTTGGAGACACAGAGGCTTTCGCCAAATACAACTCTGTCTCTGAGGTTTAAGATTTCTTTCTCCACGGTTATAAACGAAACCTCTCTATGCCATTCTTTAACAAAGCAACGTGGAAGTTTATAAGAAGTCCTACTTCTTTTTGGGCAAGTTTCATGTATGACAATATCTGTGCTCTATGCACTGGCAACAGGCTTTCTGCCGTTTTCAATTCCACAATCACTCTGTCCTCTACAAGCAAGTCTATACGGAGTACTTCTTCCATGAACTTATCTTTATATATAATCGGCAGGTCTTTTTGTGACTCGACTTTTAAACCAAGGCTTCTAAGTTCTTCCACAAGACACACCTCATATATTCTTTCCAGCAGTCCAGGACCTAATTCGCGATGAACCTCAATTGCTGCTCCTATGATTTTACCAGTCAAAGTGTTTATATCCATATTGCTATACTTATGATTTGCCACTGATATTTTTCACCACTGTTTTTTATTTTCACCACAGAGGCACAGAGTCACAGAGTTATATTTTGCCGCAGGCTCTGTGTCTCCAAATGCCGACTAGCATTTACCTCTGTTTCGAAATGCAAGGAAAAGAAAAACTCCGTGTCTCCGTGCCTCTGTGGTTTAAAACTTTTCTGTGGTTAAAATTTCCCATGACATGTCTCTGTGGTGAAAAGAAAGATACGTCTCTTCATTTACTTCCTTCCGTTATGCTCAATCATCAGCCGCACATCCTCGTTGAACTTGTCCGCAGCAATGAGCTGCTCTATTGTCAGGTGCATGCGGTATCTCCAATAGTGACGTGGATTAGCTGGAATGTTTATCCGCTCTGCGTTGGCATCGGGCAACCGAAGCTCCTCGTCTGTGGAAAGCCAGTCCTGCAGTGACAGCAGGCACAGCATAGACGGACATTCCAGATGGCGGCATACTATCTCACGTGCCAGCCATCCCGGCAGCGGATGCGGGGCAGCACCGCCACGATGAAGCATGGTGTTGTAATAAGCCTGTGTCTGCTCATAGTCCTCATCCCACCATTGGCGCAATGTCGACATATCGTGAGTGCTTATAGTGCATACCGAACGGTAGGGATTGCGGTCAAGGTGACCGAAACGCACCTTGTCGTCCTTCGGCATCGACTGAATCTCAAGGCTGAGAATCTTCAGACCGTTCATCACCCATGGCACACAGTGAGGCACCATACCGAGGTCCTCGGCACACACCAACATGCGGGTAGCCTCAGTGAGGCGCGGCAGTTTCTTCATTGCCTCGTGATACCAGAACTCATTGTTGCGGCGGTAGAAGTAGTCGTTGTACAGACGGTTGAATACCTGTTTGTCGCAGTCCCACAGACTTTCGTATATAAAGTCCATTTGCACGCCGATGCGTGGATGATAGAGCTGCGGATTCTTGCGGTCGCGGAGGAACAACACATCGCTGATTAGGGAATAGAGACCGTCGCGCAAGTCTTTTAATGAAGAATGAAGAATTAAGAATGAAGAATTTGCTGCCGCAACATCATCCGAAGAAGAAGATTCTTCATTCTTAATTCTTAATTCTTCATTTACAAACCACTGTTCAATCTTCCGCTGAGTGTCGTACTCAGGCTTCATCTGATAGCGCTCATCATCGAGACGGTCAAGGAATGTTGCCTTTACCATCTCGGCACGGTCGCCAAACACACGCTGGAGAGTCCAGTCGGTAATATATGGGCGGGTGAAGCGGTCTTCCTGGAAGTGCAGCCCGTAGCCCTCAATCTCCTGCACACTCATGCCAAGCGACGGCGAGAACTGTCCCAGCAGACCATGAACGGCATCAATAGGAATCTCCCATATACGGAAGAATCCTAACACGTGGTCGATGCGGTAGGCATCAAAATATTCCGCCATTTTGCGGAAACGGCGCACCCACCACGAACAGCCGTCGGCAAGCATCGTTTCCCAGTTGTAAGTGGGAAATCCCCAGTTCTGACCGTTCACAGAGAATGCATCGGGCGGCGCACCAGCCTGTCCGTTAAGGTTGAAATATCTTGGCTCCACCCATGCCTCCACGCCGTCGCGGCTTATGCCGATGGGAATGTCGCCCTTGAGCACCACCTGATTCTGGCGGGCATAGTCGTGGGCGGCACGCATCTGGCGGTCAAGCTCAAACTGCACGAAATACCAGAACGACAGCTGTTTGTAAATGGCTGTGGTTGCCTTACCCATGGCATCACGCTCTTCCTGACTCAGTGAACGGTGGTCAGGCCATTGGCTGAAGGTGGCTGTGCCATAGAGGTCGCGGTAATGGCAGAAAGCGGCGTATGGCACAAGCCACTCCTTATTGGTGGTGAAGAAAGCCTTGAACTCGGCGCTCTTCAGTATCCTCGCACCTTCCTGTGCGAATATCTCATGCAGATAT
>JAGAPI010000152.1 GCA_017623335.1 Prevotella sp. | reverse complement strand
CAAACTGCTGACAAAGGCAAGCTCGTGGGCACATTCAACACCATGACGCTGACAAAGGACGACAACGGCAAATGCCTGTTTATTAAAAATAATAATATGTGGAGCGTAACCCAGGCAAACAAAGATATGACGGTGAAGCCCTTCCGTGCCTACATAGTGCCCGACACGCCCATTAGTGCCCCAAAGCTCAGCATCACCATTGACGGTGAGGCAACTGCCATCAGCGATGCCCTCGACACGCTTAACGACACCAACGCCGAGTACTACGACATCAACGGCCGCCGTATCAGCTCACTGCAAAAGGGCGTGAACATCATCAAGAGCGGAAACAGAACAAGAAAAGTAATAATCAAATAATTCAAGACAATTATGGAAAAGAAAAAATATATTAAGCCCGAGATAACGGTAGTAAAGATTGACGGCGACTGCCGGATATTGGCAGGAAGCGGTGATGGTGATGAGATAAGCAAAGGAACAAATTACCAATACGACGAATACGTAGATTGACATAGCATCGCAACATACGAAAACAACTCTGCGCTGAGAAAAACATTCTCCGCGCGGAGTTTTTCTTTGTATTTCATTTATTTTTTGCGTTTATTCTCGCAGTATAAAACCTCGTCACCTTGGTGATTAGCCCTAACCAGAGGTATTGGGTGCAACGTGTAGCACGTTTTACAAAAACGTATATTTCCACACCTTAATAATGTATAATAAAGAATTGTTAAAAATCATCACTCAATTTTACATTTCACGATTTCATTCGTCAAATAAGTAAAACGACAAACAAATGACAACAGACAACGACATAACACAGCTGTGCGAAGCGGACATGGGCAAGGGATTTGCCCTGCTGGTAGACACATACCAGCAAAAGGTCTACTGGCATATCAGGCGACTTGTGGTGAGCCACGAGGATGCCGAAGACTTACTGCAGGAGGTGTTTGTGAAGTCGTTTAAAAACTGGAAGTCGTTCCGCGGAGACAGCAGCATAGGCACATGGCTCTACAGGATTGCAACCAACGAATGTATAACATTTATAAACAAGCAAAAGAACAAGGCTGTAGTAGAAAGCGGAAACAGTCAGGAATTAGCTCAGAAACTTGCCGGCGACAGCATGACCGACAGCTCCGACCATATAATAATGGCACTGCAGGAAGCTGTGCTAAAGTTGCCCGAAATGCAGCGGATTGTGTTCAACATGCGATACTACGACGACATGAGCTATCAGGACATAGCCGACGTGACAGGCAGCAGCATGAGCGCGGCAAAGACCAACTATCACATTGCCAAGCAGAAAGTGACGGAATATATTAAAAAGCTGTTCTGACAAAGAACGGACAAATTAAATAAAGAGAAGAGAGAAAAGAATGTATAACACGAAAAATGAGACTATTATGAACAACGATTTTAACATAGAGCAACTTAGCAGGAAGACGCCTTACACTGTGCCAGACAACTTTTTCGAGCAGTCGCGCCAGAGGATTCTCAACGCTACTGTGAATGCAGAAGCCAATAGACGGAAGCGCACAAGGCGAATGACGGTAATCATCACGTCAGTGGCAGCCATGGCGGCGGCAGTGCTCCTTGCAGTGTTTGCCATCCAGCGTGAAATGCCGCAGGACACCCCTGCCATAACTGCAGCAGCCGTGGATGCACATGTGGACGACATGATTGAAAACATGAGCGACGAGGAGCTGAAAACATGGGCAGAAAACACCGACCCTGATATGTATCTGGCTTCTTATTAAGGAGAGTTAGGAGAAGTTAAGGGGAGATAGGAGGAGTTAGGAGACAAATGGTTTTTGAATTTAATAACCCAAATAAAAAGAAAAGATTATGAAAAAGATTATTATGATTATTGCCGCAACAATGATTCAGATTGCGGCTTTCGCTGCCACACCGCAGCAAGCACAGTGTCCCACCCCAGACCAGCAGCAAGGCAAGAAAATGAACATTGAGGAACGGCACGCACACCAGACAAAGTTTGTGGTGGACATGCTGAAGCTCGATGATGCCACAGCCGCCAAGTTTACACCCGTCTACAGGGAATACCTCAAGGCTAAAAGCGACCTGCGCCGTGCCGGAATGAAAAACCGCCGTCCACCCAAAGGCACTATCACCGATGCTGAGGCTGAAAAGATTGTGAAGGAACGTTTGGATGCAAGCCGGAAAATACTCGACATCCGTGAGAAGTATTACAACAAGATGTCAAAGGTAATCACCCACACCCAACTGCTCAAGATTTACGACATGGAGCAGAACTTCGACAACAAGATGCGCAGCATGTGGGGCAACCGTAAACAAGACAAAAAACATCCTGGAGCGCGCCATGCGGGAATGCACCAGCCAAAACAAAAACGATAAAAGTCAGGAGAAGTTAGGGGAAGTAACTCCTATACTTCTTCTGACTCCCCATTTTCTGGTATTTTTTTCATTTTTCAAACATAAACATGCTATTTACGGATTTTTTTTATTACCTTTGCGCTCCAAAATGAAGGTAATAAAAATACATTCAGCGAAGAAATGAGCAGATTGTCAGAATTGAAAACAGGCGAGCGGGGCGTGATTGTAAAGGTAATGGGTCACGGCGGATTCCGCAAGCGCATAGTAGAAATGGGATTCATCAAGGGAAAAGTGGTGGAGGTGCTGCTCAACGCCCCACTGCAGGACCCCGTGAAATACAAACTGATGGGCTACGAGGTGTCACTGCGCCACAACGAGGCGAGCATGATTGAGATAATATCAGTGGACGAAGCGCGGAAAATAGAGCAACAACTGGCAGCAGAGACAGGCAGGAGCACCGTAATTGACGAAAGCGACAATGAGACACGGCCTCTTGACGACACCCAGCTGCGCAACGCAGCCATGCACCGCCGCCGCACCATAAACGTAGCTCTCGTGGGCAACCCCAACTGCGGCAAGACCTCATTGTTCAACTATGCCAGCGGAGCGCACGAGCGTGTGGGCAACTACTCGGGAGTGACCGTAGACGCCAAGGAGGCTCACGCTCATTTTGAAGGTTACGATTTCAACATAGTCGACCTGCCAGGCACCTATTCGCTGTCGGCATACAGCCCCGAAGAGTTGTATGTGCGCAAACAGATAATCGAGAAGACTCCCGACGTGGTAATAAACGTACTGGATGCAAGCAATCTGGAGCGAAACTTGTATCTGACCACGCAACTCGTTGACATGCACCTGCGTATGGTGTGTGCATTGAACATGTACGATGAATTTGAGGCACGCGGCGACAAGCTCGACCGAGACAAGTTAGGGCAACTGCTCGGAGTACCGATGATACCCACATCGTTCAAGACTGGAATGGGCGTGGAGCTGCTGTTCCACATTATTATAAATATGTATGAGGGCGTGGACTTCATCGACAAGAATGGAAACATAAACCCTGAAGTTGCTGAAGAAATACAAAACTGGCACAAAAGCTACGAAAAGCACCACGGAGGCGACCACGGAGAGGACTTTGCCCACGGCAACCGCCCCAACAGGAGCGTAACACGCCACATACATCTCAACCACGGAACACTGCTTGAAAGCAGCATCGGGGCAATTAAGGACCGACTGCACGACGAGGAACAGATACGCCATAAGTTCTCCACACGCTATCTTGCAATAAAACTGCTTGAGATGGACAGTGAAACCGAGGAGATAATCAAGACCCTGCCCGACGGCGATGAAATACTGGCACTACGCGACAGCGAGGCAGAAAAAATAAGAAAGGAGAAGAAGGAAGACACCGAGACAGCGATAATGGACGCAAAATATGCCTTGATACACGGTGCCCTTCAGGAAGCAGGCTATGAGCAGGGCGACAAGCAGGACAATTATCAGCTGACCCACATGATAGACCGCGTGATAACCAACCGCTACGTGGGATTCCCTATGTTTCTGCTCGTGCTGTTTCTTATGTTCAAGGCAACGTTCGACCTCGGACAATATCCCATGGACTGGATTGAGGCAGGCATAGGACTGCTCAGCGACACCATTGCCACATACATGGCAGACGGTCCGCTGAAGGACATGCTGGTGGACGGTATCATAGGCGGCGTGGGAGCGGTGATTGTGTTTCTGCCGCAGATTCTTATTCTCTACACCTTCATCTCGTTTATGGAGGACAGCGGCTATATGGCACGTGCCGCCTTCATCATGGACAAGCTGATGCACAAAATGGGGCTTCACGGCAAGTCATTCATACCGCTGATAATGGGATTTGGCTGCAATGTGCCGGCAATCATGGCAACAAGGACGGTGGAAAGCCGTCGCTCACGGCTGTTAACAATGCTGGTGCTGCCGATGATGAGCTGCTCGGCACGCCTGCCCATCTACATCATGATAGTAAACACCTTCTTTGCCCTGCAGTACAGAACGTGGATAATAATGCTATTATATATAATAGGTGTAATGCTGGCTGTGGTGATGAGCCGCCTGTTCAGCCGCTTTCTCATAAAGGGCGATGACACCCCGTTTGTAATGGAGCTGCCGCCCTACCGCTTCCCCACCGCCAAGGCAACGATGCGACACACATGGGAAAAAGGCCGGCAATATCTTAAAAAGATGGGAGGCGTGATTCTCGTGGCAAGCATCATAGTGTGGGCTTTGGGCTATTTCCCGCACAACGGCAGCCTCACCCCCCAGGAGCAGAAAGAGCAAAGCTACATAGGCATGATAGGCAAGGCTATAGAACCGGCATTTGCACTGCAGGGCTTCGACTGGAAACTTGGCGTTGGACTGGTTTCGGGCATAGGTGCCAAAGAGATTGTGGCTTCAACCATGGGCGTGCTTTATGCCGGCGACGACAGTGTGGCAGACAGTGAGACAGGCAATGCCGACAAATATGCCGACCTGCACAGCAAAATGGCAGCCGACGGGGTGACACCGCTGATAGCGTTCTGCTATATGATATTTGTGCTTATATATTTTCCGTGTATAGCCACCATCGCAGCCGTAAGGCACGAAAGCGGCTCATGGGGCTGGGCGGCATTCGTGGCAGTCTACACCACGGCACTGGCATGGGTGGTAAGCGGACTGATATATCAAATAGGCAGCATATTCTAAGAAAATTTAAAAAGACATCAATAATAATATTTAACAGAATCAAATATCAAAACGCGTCCAAAGAAAAGCAAGGCATAATAAAATGCAAAGAAGCAAGAAACAAATAAGATTCCTTAGCTTTTTCTTCCTCACAATATTCCTGTTTTATTGGGGAGGAATAACCTTGTTCAGCCACACTCACGTGGTGAACGGCAGCGTTGTCGTACACTCACACTTATACAAAGGCAATCACGCCCACACAGTCAAAACTTTTCAGACAATATTTTATTTATCTGCAATACAATCTTTTGGTGACCCGCCTTCATCACCAATTCCAGATGTTTGTTTTTCACTCATAATGATAATACCTGTTCCGGCATTATGCGACACCTTGCAAACAGTAATGCCCGGAACACTCCCGCTACGTGCCCCTCCTGCTTTGTTTTTATTTTAACTGATTATGCTTTTGCCCTTTCATCTCAGGTAGGGCATTTATTTCTCGTATTTTTCCCAGGGTGCTTCCCTGGGCTGTGTGCTTGTCGGGCTTTCAGCCAGCCCTCAACACCGAATAAGG
The DNA here is from genome assembly GCA_017623335.1 of Prevotella sp. The sequence continues at coordinate 270 of JAGAPI010000152.1, read as the reverse complement.
CGGCAAGGCTCGCTGTGAAAAAGAATATTTATGTATATCAAAAAAAGGTAAAAACAAATGAAGACATTATATATATATTATGTATTGGGAGCTATAATAACATTGTTCCCCTCAATATCGCATGCTTATGAAATTCCTATAAATGAATCAGACGCAAACATAGTAGGACACGTAGTTGACAAAAACACAAAAGAACATCTTTCTTTCGTGACTATATCATTGAAAGGCACAACAATAGGAACAACAACAGACGCAACAGGACACTATCAT
>JAGAPI010000151.1 GCA_017623335.1 Prevotella sp. | reverse complement strand
ATTTCTTCTCATGTACAATTTTTATTTTTAGGAAAAATCTGTCATCTATCACCCTTGATGTGTTAAACCGCATGTTTTCAGCTGGTTATAAACGAGAAAAATGGGTGATAGATGGGTGACAGATAAAAATCTGTCACCCGTTTGTTTCTATTCGTAAATAAAACTATTTTAATGTAACTACCAGATATACAAAGCCTTTTTTCGTACGGTGGCGGATAATATCGGGGCGGTTTGCAAGCATTCTGCCGAAGCCTATGATGCTGTGTACCTTGATGGAAGAGCCGATTTTTTGCTTCAAATAGTCAAAAATTGCAGCAGTTGTCATAAATTTACCTTCATTTTCATTGTCTGCCGGGGCAAAATATTCGTCAAAATACTGCTCGATGGGTGTTACAATGGCAAATTGTGTGTTGTGCTGCATCAGCAGCTTGGTCTGAACATCGTCGAAATATGCTTTTTCGTGATGTTCCAGGGCGTGAAGGGCTTGTGCAAAGAGCTGTCGGTGATTGGGTTTCACGCTCACATCGATGGGAGCAGTCAGCTCCACGCCAATGAAGCGGCGGTTGCCCGAAGGGTCGGCGAGAATGTCGGTGAGATTGCTTGTTGCGATGAACGACGCCAGCCTTGGAAACTCCTCCACGCTGGTGCCATACGGGCGCTTCACCTTGACACTTGGCAGCTGGATGATGTTTTTCAGGAACCCCTGCTGCACGGTGGGCGAAATCTGATTGAACTCGTCGAGGTTGATGAGCAGAAACTGCGACATTGCCTGCAGCACCTGCCGCTTTTCTGAGAGCAGAAGGTTGTCGTTGTAGCCCCATTGCAGTTCGGGTGGTATGAGGCTGCGGCAAAATGTACTTTTGTTGTATCCCTGTGCCGAGATGAGCAGCGGCGCCACGCTGTTGCCGTACAGGCGGTTGCCATAACCGCGCCATTGATTAACCATTGCCAAGAACCATGTGTAGAACCAGTCCTCCCAGTGAGGGGTCTTGGTGGGTACGGTGCGTGCCAGTGCCCTGATGTGGTCCTTGCCGTCCCATTGTCCCGAGCAATATCCGTAGAGATAGTCATCCACTGGGTCGTAACTTGTAATCAGGTCGGACTCCAGAAAATTTCTCACATCCTTGATGCTCACCCGTATGTCTGCCATATGCACCTCTATGGTCATGCGCTTCTGTACCCGCGGGCATAGTGGTTGAAATGTGCCGGCATAGGTGTCGTTGGTGCGAAATTCCGTGCATTTTTTCACCTTGTTGTATCTGAATACATAGCGGTTCTGCAGAAAGTTTATCATCTGCATTATTTCCTCACGTCCCTTGCCCGACTTGTTGCGGTTGTCGTGCCTTTGTGGCATGTCGTCGGCAGGAGCATTTTCAGCATAAGCCACGCTTACTATCTGGCGCAGGCTGTCAATCGTGAGCTTACTCCAGTTGTGTCTTCTGATATGTGTGAATGTCTCTTCCTCAGGAAATCCCAGTTGGCACAGCCGTGCGGAGAGCGATGCTATGATGGCTTTTATGCGTTCGGTCGAGTCGGTCCACTCTATAGACGATCTGTTCATTTCGTCACGCACTTCTGCATCGGTCTTGCGATATACGTATTCGTAGTCGTCATACATCCCGTTGTCAGCCACGTCTCTCGTCCCGTCGTGAACAAGTCTTACGCCTGACACCATTATTGGTGTTGCATTTTTATTATAATAAGGTGCGGCATCCAATGTTATGATAAAATTGTCCTTCAGCGATGGTTCAATGTTTTGCACCTTTCCGCCTGTGATTGTGGTAAATACGGGCAGAACGGTATCGAGCGCCATGCGGTAGAGATGCTCTGCGTCGGCTTCGGTATCAGGTTGTGAGCCGTCGCTTTTGGCTATGCGCACAAGGACAATGAGGCTGCTGTTGTCGGCTCCCATTATTGCGGCAAATGTCATCGGCAGCTGTGCCACCGTCTGTTTTGCCATGCTGATTTCAGCCTCGCTCCTCAGCTCGCTGATTTTTATCAGAAGCAGACCGTTACATGTCTTAAACTGCAGGTTGCCGTTGGCATCTTTCGTAAATTCTGCGGCAGGGTACACCCTGTGCAAATTCAGGTGGTCGGCATACTCGTCGTATTGCCCGTTCAAGAACGGTGCCTCTCTCCTGAACATTGTCACCTTTGCCTTGGAGTCATCCTTGGCTATGCGTTTGAGAAAACGGTCGATTGTTATTGTGGTTACGCAAAGCTGTTTAGCCTTGTTGGTTCTGATCATTGTAAGTTTCATACTTTTTTCTTGTTTTTGTGATTTTTAT
>JAGAPI010000150.1 GCA_017623335.1 Prevotella sp. | reverse complement strand
TTACAAATTTATATAGAGTAAGCACGACAATGAAGACCGTAGAAAGAATAGAATATCTGTCGCAACTGAGTATGTGGCGCGACAAGCAGATTGTGAAGGTCATTACAGGCATACGCCGTTCTGGCAAGAGTACATTGATGGAAGGCGCAAACTTCAAGACATGGATTTATTGGAGCGCATCATACGGTTTCTTTCTGACAATATCGGCAATCTGATTTCCATACGTACAATATCCACGAATCTGGCAGCTGGAGGCAGAAAGGTTTCGGAACACACGGTGGAGACTTATCTGCAATCGCTTACAGAATGTTATCTGTTCTACCGTGTGTGCCGTTATGACATCCGTGGGCGGCAGTATCTGAAGGTGGGACATAAGTATTACATCTGTGACTTTGGTTTCCGCAATCTGCTGTTGGGAATCCGTAACAACGATTTGGGGCATTTGCTTGAAAATGTGATATATTTGGAGTTGCTGCGCCGGGGTAATCAGGTTATGATAGGAAAGATGGACAACGCTGAAATTGACTTTATCACTTTCAAGTCGGGACAGACCGCCTATTACCAAGTGGCACTGTCTGTGCGGGATTCTGCCACACTGGAACGCGAGTTGAAGCCTCTACAGCAAATAGATGACCATTATCCCAAATGTCTTATCACCATGGATGATGACCCTTTGGTGTCGCATAATGGAATACAGCAGATTTATGCTTTAGACTGGTTAATGAAAAAATGATAATCTAAAAACATAGGCAACTTTTAGTATTTTCTGATGTTTTTTCAAACCTGTGCCCTGAATGGGCGCATGTCTGTAGTAAATTTGCACCGTAAAAACAATAAGGACTAAAAAAATTAAAGACAATGGCATCTAATCTGATTAATAAGTATGTGTGGCTGGTGGACACGATATACCGCAAGAGGAAAATATCGTTTGATGAGCTTAACAGCCTGTGGCAGGACAATGACATAAGTGAAGGGGCGGAGCTGTCGAAACGCACTTTCCACAAATGGCGGGTTGCCGTGGAGGAACTGTTCGGACTGGTTATAGAGAATGAGAACAAGGGCGAATACCGGTACTTTATCCAGAACGAGAGCGCCGTGTCGTCGGGCGGACTGCGGTCGTGGATTCTCAACACACTTACCGTGAGCAACCTGCTGCAGGGATGCAAGGGCATAAAGGAGCGCATAATGCTTGAGGACATTCCGTCGGGACAGCAATACCTGTCACCGATAATAGAGGCGATGAAGGAGAACCGCATGCTGAGCATGACCTACAAAGGGTATTACAGCTGTGAGCCAAGTACATATACAGTAGAGCCATATTGCGTGAAACTGTTTAAGCAGCGCTGGTATATGGTGGCACGCAAAACCGATACCGGAGGGATGCGGATTTATTCGCTCGACCGCATTATAAGCCTGCATAAGGAGAACGACAAGTTTGCATATCCGAAGGATTTCGCCCCCGAAGAGTTTTTCTACGGATGCTTTGGAGTGATAGCCTGCGACGGCACCAAGGTGGAAACGGTGGAACTGCAGGTGACAGAAGACCAGGCAAACTACATACGCTCGCTGCCGCTGCATGAGTCGCAGAAAGAGATATACAGGTGCGAGGCATACAGCGTGTTCCGCTATTCTGTGCGCCCCACATACGACTTTATGCAGGAGGTGCTGTCACATGGAGCCGATGTGGAGGTGCTTGCTCCTATATGGTTCCGCCAGCAGGTAGCAGATGTGGCAGGCGACATGTGGAAGATATATAAAGGTGGTAATAACGACAAAAAACAGGAAGAAAAATCATGAAGACGATAGATGGTTATGACGTGAAGATATTCACCGACAATATAGAGGAGTCGGCAACGGAGCAAATCAGACAGTTGATGAGCATCGACGTGTTTGCCGACAAGAAGATACGCATAATGCCTGATGTACATGCCGGTGCAGGCTGCGTGATAGGATTTACGGGCAACCTTGGTGACAAGGTGATTCCCAATATCGTGGGAGTGGACATCGGCTGTGGCATGAGAGTGCTGAAATTCAGGCTCGACGGCGACATCGACTTCCATGCGTTCAACAATCATGTGCTTGACAATGTTCCGTCGGGACGAGACATTCGCGAAATGACATCATTACAGTCTATAGACGATGCCATGGACATATACCGTGAGGCAAAGGAGCTGGTGAGCGGTCTGCGCTGCTACCGTGAGCTGAAGGAGCAGAAGCGGCTGTTTAAGGCAATAGGAACGCTTGGCGGCGGCAACCACTTCATTGAGCTTGACCGCGATGACGAGGGCTACACCTATCTTGTGATACACACGGGCAGCCGCAACCTCGGCAAACAGGTGGCTGAGATATATCAGAAACAGGCGGTGAAGCATCTTTCAGGATGGGACGAAATCATGGAGGAACAGACACGCATCATTGCCGAATATAAGGCTGCCGGACGGCGCAATGAACTGCAGAAGGTGATAGCCGAGCTTCACAACTCGTTCAGGATGCGCAAGCCGCCAATGCCGCAAGACCTGTGCTATATCGAGGGACAAGCGCGCGAAGACTATCTTCACGACATGCGCCTGTGTCAGAAGTGGGCTGTGCTCAACAGACAGCTCATAGCCATGCTGCTCATGCGGTTCTTCGCCGGCACCGAGGTGTTGGAAGAGTTTGAGAGCATACACAATTATATTGGCAACGACAATATAATACGCAAAGGCTCCATATCGGCATACGAAGGGGAGCGGTGCATAATTCCGCTCAACATGCGCGACGGGTCGCTGATATGCACAGGCAAGGGCAATGAAGACTGGAACTGCTCGGCACCTCACGGCGCAGGGCGCGTGCTCAGCCGCAGCGAGGCATACGGACAGATAACCATGGAAGAGTTCACGGCGGCAATGGCTGGCATCTATTCGGAGTCGGTCAACGATTTCACACGCGACGAGTCGCCTATGGTATATAAGCCCGCCAAGGAGATAATAGAAAATATCGGACCTACCGTAAACATTGATACGATAATACGTCCGATATTCAATTTCAAGGCGTCAAAGTAAAAAAAGACTGTGATTATACCAGTCCGTGATTCATCAGACGCTCTTCTGCCAGTTTCTCATATTTTGTGCCGGGACGGCCATAGTTAGCGTATGGATAGATGCTTATGCCGCCACGCGGAGTAAACAATCCCACCACTTCAATGTATTTGGGATCCATCAGATTCACGAGGTCTTTCATGATTTTATTCACGCAGTCCTCGTGAAAATCTCCATGGTTGCGGAAACTGAAGAGATAGAGCTTCAGACTCTTGCTCTCCACCATCTTCTCGCCAGGCAGATACATTATCTTTATCTCTGCAAAGTCGGGCTGTCCCGTTATAGGGCACAGCGATGTGAACTCTGGGCAGTTGAACTGGACCCAATAGTCGTTCTCGGGATGTTTGTTCTGGAATGTCTCCAGCACTTCCGGAGCATAGTCGCTCCTGTATTCGGTCTTTGCGCCAAGGGCGTGCAGACCTTCATTGTTTCTGTTGTTGCTCATATTTTTTTTATTATTTTTATTGGGCTTATTGGGTTTATTGGGCTAATGTGGCTTATAGGGCTAATTGGACCAATAAGCCTTATTGCATTCTATTGAAAGAACTTGAAGATTTTATATTTCTCCGCCGTGTCGTAGGCATCCTCTCCCTCAAACTTCTTTGTGAACCTCACCACCCTCACCGTTGCCGGCAATGCCACAATCTCATAAACAGTTTTGAGGATTACCTGCGATACCATGAGAACAAGAAGCTCATGGTCGGGTACAATGCCGTAGAACGCCAGGGGGAAGAATATCAGCGAGTCGGCGCTTTCGCCAAACACCGTGCTGAGGATGGCACGGTAGGAGAAGTGTTTGCCCTGCGATGAGATTTTCATGCGGCTCATTACATAGGCGTTGACAAACGAGCCTACGATAAACGCCACAAACGATGCGGCGGTGATGCGCGGAGCAAGTCCGAAGATGGCGTGGAAGCCTGCCTCATTGTCCCAATAGTCGGCACCGGGAATGATGTCGGCAAGAGCACCGAAGCCCACAAACAGGGCATTCATGAAGAAGCCCGTCCATATCAGCAGGCGTGCCTTGCCGTAGCCCCACACCTCGCACACACAGTCGTTGATGATGTAAGAAACTGGAAATACTATCAGTCCGCCCGTGATGTTGAGCGGTCCGACGGAAATCTGCTTTGTCTCAAGCACGTTTGCCGTTATCAGACAAACGCAGAAGAGTATGCCGAAAAGCATAAACAGCACACTCACCTGCTCACTGTTTTTTTTATTTTTCATCTTATTGTTTTTTTAGGGAGGTTAGACAATGACTCCCGACTCCTCACTAAATACTCATCAAAAGCCACGCCATGTAAGCTGCGAACATTGCTGCGAGCACAGCCCCCTCCCAACGCTCCACACGATATTTGGTATAGGAGAATAGCCACAGCGGCACTACCGAAAATCCCATCATAAGGATGTCGACAAGCGTGATGCCCTGAATGTGCATTGGTGTTATCACCGATGTGGTGCCAAGGATGAAGAGGATGTTGAACACATTGCTTCCCAGCACATTGCCAATTGCCATTGCGCTCTGTCCCTTTCGTGCCGCCACAACACTTGTGGCAAGTTCGGGCAGCGACGTGCCTCCGGCAACGATGGTAAGTCCTATGACTGCGTCGCTCACACCGAGCGAGGCGGCAAGCTCAGAGGCATGGCTTACAAACACATTACTGCCAACAATCAGTCCTGCCAATCCAAGCACCACGTAGGCAATGCTCTTCATCACCGGCTGAGGTACGGAGCCGGCGGTATCGGGCTCAGATGCCTTGCTCGTCTTGAATGTGTATGCCATATACAGCACAAACATTGCCAGGAGAATCACACCGTCAATGCGCGACAAGGTCTTGCCTGACAGCGACAACGAGGTGAAGCCGTCCAAGCACAAAGCTATTATGAGCAGCGATGCAAACAGGGTGACAGGCAGGTCGCGCCTCACGGTGGTCTTGGTTATCGCCATCGGTGCCACCATCGCCGAGCAGCCAACGATGAGCAGGGTGTTGAATATGTTGCTGCCCACGACATTGCCGAGAGCCATGTCGGGAGTGCCGTGCAGTGCCGACATCACACTGACAAACAGCTCTGGTGCACTGGTGCCGGCAGCCACAATGGTCAAGCCTATTACAATCTCAGAGATATTCATCCGGCGCGCCAACGCTCCTGCTCCCGAGGTCATGCGGTCGGCTCCCCAGAGCACCAGTGATATACCTATTATAATAAATACAATGTTCAGAATCATTTCTTATTCCTCCTCATAGTCATCGTCATCATCATCAAAGAAGAATCCATCGAACGAGTCACTCACAAATGAGTCAAGACTGCGGCGTTCCTTCTTAGTGGGGCGACCTGTGCCGCGCTGACGGTCAATAAATCCGCTTATGCGGTTCATCTCCAACAGCTCATACTGGCTTTGCGGAGTGACATTCTCGTAGATGCCGGGTATGAACTTTGCTCCCACACGCTGCTCTATGGTCTGTAGAATCTTGAACGAATAAGTGACAGGCGGCTTGCGCACACTCACTGTGTCGCCAACTTTTACTGTGCGCGAAGGCTTGACATTGGTCCCGTCAACCATCACTCTGCCGTTCTTGCAGGCATTGGCAGCAATGGAGCGCGTCTTGAATATACGTGCCGCCCACAGCCATTTGTCTATTCTTGCCTCGTTAGCCATTTAGTTTTTTCTTGTTAAAAGCGTTCATTGTTATATTCACTCCCGCCAACACAAAACTTTTGATTATCTCTACGGCTGTGTCAATCTGCGGAGCCAGCGTATGCAACTCCTCGTCGTTATATCTGCCGAGCACCCACTGAATCTGCATGCCGCGCTCAAATTCATTGCCAATGCCCACGCGCAGACGACAGTATTTATCGGTGCCGAGCACACTCTGAATGTGACCCAGTCCGTTGTGACCGGCATTGCTGCCCGACGGTTTCAGCCGCAGCGCACCGAGAGGCAGGGCGAGGTCGTCGACCACCACAAGCACACGCTCCAGGTCGATATTCTCCTTGTTCATCCAGTAGCGCACGGCATTGCCCGAGAGATTCATAAACGTAGACGGTTTGAGCAGAAACACCTTGCGCCCCTTGAGGCTGGTCTCAGCCACGAAGCCGTAACGCTTGTCCTCAAAATGAATATTGGACGCCTTAGCGAAAGCGTCCAATACCATAAATCCTGTGTTGTGGCGGGTTAGGTCGTACTCATCGCCGACGTTGCCCAAACCAACAATCAAGTATTTGTCCATAGTCTGATGTCAGCAATGATTACTGAGCTGCGGCAGCTGCACTACGAGAAGCACGTGTAGCCTTAACAGAGCAAACAACAACCTCAGGAGAGGTTACCAGCTCCAGACCCTCGAATGACAGGGCGCCAACCTTGATGCTCTTGCCGAGACCGAGGTTTGTAACGTCGATGTCAAGCACCTCTGGGATAACAGTGTAAGGAGCCTTAACATTGATCTTGCGGATAGAGAGGTTGATGCGACCACCGTCACGAACACCCTGTGCAAGACCGTTGAGCTTAACAGGAATACCCACTACGATAGGCTTCTCTGGGTTAATCTCGTAGAAGTCTGCGTGGAGCAGGGCATCGGTTGTGGGGTGGAACTGCAGCTCCTTCATGATGGCAGTATGCTCAGTGCCGTCGATGTTGATCTTGATTACGTAAACGTGAGGAGTGTAGACAATCTTGCGGAGCTCAGTCATTGGAGCAGCAAACGAGATAGCTTCAGGCAGACCGTTCTCGCCCTTCTTCTCACCGTAGATGTTACATGGGATCATACCCTCCTTGCGCATTTCTCTTGAGGCTTTCTTGCCGATTTCGGTACGCGCCTTACCGTTAAGTGTAATTTCTTTCATTTTTGTGTTACTCTAAAATTAAGTATAAAAACATTATTGTGCTTAATTCACCATCACACTGATTTTAATCGATGTGCCCGAAAAAGCGGTGCAAAGGTACTGCTTTTTTGTCAAACTTCCAAACTATTAGCAAAAAAATCTCAAATATTTTGCTAAAATCTTGCATTTTCCAAATAATATAAGTAATTTTGCAAAAAAATAAAGACAGATTAGAGAATCATCAATAAAAAGAAAGCGGGAAATATGATTAACAGAGAATTGATTAGAAACAAAATCGTACAGTTGACCTATGCTTATTATCAAAACGGTAGCCAGAACATTGACACGGCTGAAAAGGAATTGTTTTTCAGCTTGTCGAAAGCCTATGACCTATATATAATAATGTTGTCGCTCATGGTAGCAATAACAAAAGAGGCACGCCGTCAGCACGAAATAGCCACGGTGAAGGCTATCCGCGAAAACAAGCCGCAGCTTCCGCAGCGCTTCATCTATAACAGATTCATAATGCAGCTTGAAGTCAACGAGGAGCTCAACGACTTCACAAGTATGCAGAAGCTAAAATGGGAAGATCATCCTGACATAGTCCAAAAGCTCTACAAGCAGATTATAGACAGCAACTTCTATGAGGAGTATATGAACAGCGCCACCGATGATTATGCTGCTGACCGCGAGTTGTGGAGAAAAATTTACCGCATGCTTATCGAGAACAACGATGATATAGATGCCATGCTCGAAGCTGACAGCCTGTATTGGAACGACGACAAGGAGATTGTGGACTCGTTTGTGATAAAAACCATCAAGCGCTTTGATGAGAAGAACAAGGAGAAGCAGTCGCTCATACCAGAGTATGAGAGCGACGAGGAGCGCGAGTTTGCACGCAAGCTGTTCCGCGCTGCCATACTCAACGGCAACGAGTATCAGAAATACATGAGTGAGGCATCCAAGAACTGGGACTTCTCGCGTCTTGCCTATATGGATATAATCCTGATGCAGATTGCGATAGCCGAAATGATGACGTTCCCCACTATACCGGTGAGCGTAACCATTAACGAGTTTATTGACTTGTCAAAGCGCTACAGCACACCGCGCAGTGGCGGCTACATCAACGGTATGCTCGATGCCATAGCGCGCTATCTCATAGACAATGGCAAAATGCTGAAGCAGATGAGAAGTTAGGAATTAGGATTTACAAGTTATGAATTACAAATTGTCGGCTAAAGCCGATGAAAAAATTATCGAATTACGAATTGATTATAAAAATTACGAATTAATAAAAAACTAAATAGACGAAAATGACAACAGTTACAATGGCTGCGCAGGCAGCACAGGGAGGCGGAATGAGCATGATTCTCATGCTTGTGGCAATGTTTGCCATCATGTGGTTTTTCATGATTCGCCCACAGCAGAAGAGACAGAAAGAGATCCGCAACTTCCAGAATGCACTGCAGGAGGGACAGCAGGTGGTTACCGGCGGCGGCATCTACGGTACAGTGAAGCGCATCGACCTCACCACAGGCACCGTTGACCTCGAAATAGCAAAGGGTGTGGTGATTAAGGTAGATAAGGGCTCTGTGTTCAAGGACATGTCAAGTTCTGCCAACCAGCAGAAATAACAGACTACGGGCAAACCACTACGTGAAATGCTGAACATAAGCACTATAATGCAACATGTCAGAAACTTCTTATTTAGGATAATCAATAAGGAGTTTCTGATTTTTCTGTTGTTTTTGGTGCTTTCGGGAGCCTTCTGGACCATGACCACCTTCAACGAGGTGTGGGAAAAGGAGATAAAGGTTCCGGTCCACATTGTCAACGTGCCACAAAACATTGTTCTCACAAGCGATGAGGTGGACACGGTGAGGGTGATTCTGCGCGACAAGGGATTTGTGCTGGTGAACTATCTTATTGGCGACAACGAGCACGAGAAGATTGGCATTAAAGTTGACTTCAACACATATAATAAAGGTAACGGCTACGGAGTGGTGGCGGCAGCGGAGATACAGCGTATTCTCTACAAACAGCTTGCTTCGTCAACCAAGATTGTGCAACAGCAGGGTAAGCCCGACAAGTGTGAGTTCACCTACAACTACGGTCAGAGCAAGAAAGTGCCGGTGGTGTACACCGGAAAAGTTGAGCCCGAGGAGCTGCACTTCATATCCAATGTTACTTACAGCCCCGACAGTGTGCTGGTATATGCCTCTCACAAAAAGCTCGATAGCCTTGAGTGTGTTTACACCGACCCTATCTACATCACGAAGGCTCACGACACACTGAGCGTCTACACCCCGCTGCGCAAGATGCAGGGAGTGAAGATAAGTCCCAACAGCGTGAAAGTGACTTTCCACACAGACATTCTCATTGAAACCACAATCAGTGACATACGCATAAAGGGTGTCAATGTGCCTGACGGAAAGATAATAAGGACATTCCCGTCGAAAGTCAATGTTACGTTTGTTACCGGAGCAAAATCTCTCAAGGACATCAAAGCGAGCGACTTTGTTGTGGTGGTGGACTACGATGACCTTGTGAAACATCCATCCGACAAGTGTACACTGCATCTTGTCCGCCAGCCGCATGAGGTGCAAAAGGTTAGGTTGAGCATGAACAGCGTGGACTATCTGATTGAGGAAAACTGAGAATTAGTGAGGAGTGTGGAATGAGGAATGTGGAGTGAAAAATCATGCGCAGCCAATTAATAATTAAAAATTAATAATTAATAATTAATCAAATTAATGAAAGTCGCCATCACGGGAGGAATAGGAAGCGGTAAGAGCTATGTGTGCCGGATGCTTGCAGAGCAAGGCATTGAGGTGTACGACTGCGACCATGCCGCAAAGGTGCTGATGAACTCGTCTGCCGCCCTGCGCCAGCAGCTTACGCAGCTCATTGGCTACAATGCCTATCTGCCCGACGGCAGGCTGAACAAGGCTGTTGTGGCACAGTTTCTGCTGAAGAGCGATGCCAACAAGACCGCCATCAACAATGTGGTGCATCCTGCTGTGGCTGCCGACTTTGA
>JAGAPI010000149.1 GCA_017623335.1 Prevotella sp. | reverse complement strand
CAAATGTTTTGCAAACAGATTGAAAAAATAAGGTGATTTTATGGCTTTAAACACAGACAAGAACCTGAAGTTGTACTACTCTATAAAGGAAGTGGCGCAGATGTTCGACCTCAACGAGAGCACCCTCCGCTATTGGGAAAAGGAGTTTACGTCGCTGCGCCCCAAGACCAGCGGCGCCAGCAAGATAAGGCAGTATTCCGAGAAGGACATCGAGCAGATACGCCTCATCCACAACCTCGTGAAGGTGCGCGGATTCAAGATTGCCGCCGCACGCCAGGCGCTGAGCAGCAACCGCTCGGGCGCCGACAGGACGGCTGAGGTGATAGACAGGCTCACCGCCATAAAGGAGGAGCTTGTGGCGATGAAGAAGCTCATCGACGGGATGTATTGACGCGGGACTTGGGCTGTTTCTCAAGTCGCCCGTGGCTCATCTGTCGAGCCAATCCTTAAGCCGCTGTGCCTTTTCTTTGCTTACGGTTATTCTTGTGTCGGGATAGCCTTTTAGGCGGACGATAAGTTTGCCGCCGAAATAATTGCCGAGAAACAACACATGTTCCACATTTATGATGTACTGGCGGTTTGCTCGGAAAAAACAGTCGGGGTTGAGCTGCTGCTCAAGTTCGTCCATTGACACGTTGACAACTTCGGAAGTACCGTTGTTCAGGCGTAGATACACCGTTTTGTTTTCTGTTTCAATATGGTTGATGTCGGAAACGCGCACCGTTTTGTAACCGTCGCGATAGGGCAAGAGGAATCGCTCACGATAGCGGAACTGGTTTTTCTGCAATGCGTCGAAAAGCTGCCGCAGATTCTCATCGGAATAGTTCCTGCCTGCCTTTTCCACTTTGTCAATAGCCGCCTCAAGCTCATCGGCGTCCAGAGGTTTCAGCAGATAGTCGAAACTGTTGAACTTGAATGCCTGCACAGCGTACTCGTCGTATGCGGTGATGAATATTACGGGCACCGATGCCGGGGCATGTTTCAGAGCCTCAAAGCTCAGACCGTCGGTAAGGCGTATGTCGGCAAGCACGAGATCTGCCGTGTTTCCGGATTTGAAAAACTCAACCGTCTCCCTTATGCTTGCCAGCGGTCCCTCGATAGTGTGTGTGGCGTCAATATCGTTCAGCAGCCTTATCAGGCGCCTGGCATTGCGCTGTTCGTCTTCAAGAATCAGTATCTTCATGTGATGTTATGTTTTTAATTATCGGCAAACTCACCGAATAGAAGTTTTCTGCATTGTTTATCTCCACCTTTTTGTCGCAGAGCAAAGAGTAGCGCTCCATGATGTTTTTAAGTCCCAGACCTGTTGACTCCATTTCCGACAGCAAGGGCGATTTCTGGTTGCTCACCGTGATGTAGCCGTCCGACAGCGTGACGGAAATCAACAGTGGCTTCTCCTTTGAGAAACCGTTGTGCTTTATGGCGTTCTCCACAAGAAGCTGCAGCACGGCAGGGGGAAGGAAGCCCTTACACTCCTTTATCTCGGGACTGATTTCCGTAATCACGCTCCCGCCATGACGCACTTTCATCAGGTACAGATATGACGATAGGAACTTTATTTCGTCTGCAACTGGAATCAGGTGACGGTCAAGATTCACAATAATATATCTGTACACTTTTGAAAGATTGCTTAAGAACTTACCTGCGAGCTTTGTATCTTCCTCTATCAATTCCAGCAGGTTGTTGAAGTTGTTGAACATGAAGTGCGGATTTATTTGCAGCTTCAGCGAGTTGAGTTGCGACTGCAAGGCGATTTCCTTCTCCTTCATCAGTGCCATTTCGAGCGCCTGCTTCTCGTCGCGAGTCCGGATGTAGGATTGCAGGTAGAAGGTGTTGGCATAGACGCTCGACAGAAAGGTGGCTACCATAGCGAAGGTGTAGGTTCTCTTCATGTTTATAAGCTCGCCAAGAAGCCCGTTTTTGGTTTCACCCCATAGGAGGTTAAACAAAGAGGTCATGCCGAAAGCCACCAGGTTGTTGAGCATCAGCAGGCACGAGGCATAGACGATGCCCCTGACGTAGGAAGCATTGAAGGGAAGAACCTTGAACACGACATAGCAGAAACCCAACGAGGTGTATGTGAAGAGCATACACAGCAGGAAGTCGATGAGGTAGTCCGTCGCCGTCATTTCAGGCAACTGCCAGACAGTGTCATCATCGAGCAACAGCCAGAAGATGATGTATAGTGCGTAGGAGACGGCCGAGAGCAGAAGTCCGTTCTGCCAGTTTAACAATTTTATATTGTCTTTTATCAAGCGTATGCAAAGTTACTTTATCTTCTGCAAAAATAAGACTTTTTCCTTTCATTTAACAGTAGAAAACTACCGAAACGCATAAAAAAGCTTTTAAAACAGATAAAATAGAGGTTGAAACGGTGCGGCGCTCGTCTTTGATATTTCAGAAAACGTCTCTGGTATTTCAGAAACAGTTTTTGTCGTTTTGAAAGCGTATTTTCCCGTTTCGGGTGTTTTCTGATTGCAGGACTATTGGAATAGAATTAATTTTGCACCCCAAAACATTGTTGTGAATAAAGTTAAGCAAAGGAAAAACAATAAGGAACATGATGATGAATAGACGAACATGGATTGCCGGAGTCACGCTGGCGATCCTGCTGGCTGCCTCACTGACAGCCTGCAAAAATGAACAGAAAGAACAGGAGACAGGACAGACTCTACCCGTGATGGTGGTTGCTTCCCGGTCTGTTGAATTTCAGGAAACATATTCCGCGTCTATCCGCGGACGGCAGGATGTGGACATTATGCCCCAAGTGTCGGGGCGCATCACCCGCCTGTGTGTGAAAGAGGGCGAGCGTGTAAGGACAGGGCAAGTGTTGGCTGTCATTGATCAGGTGCCATACCGCGCGGCGTTGCGCACGGCACAGGCTAACGTCAGTGCGGCACGGGCGAAAGTGGAGACTGCACGGATAGAACTGCAAGGCAAGCAAGCCCTGTTTGACGAGAAGGTAATATCCGATTATGAACTTTCCCTTGCCCGTAACCGGCTGGCTGTGTCACTGGCTGAACTCGAACAGGCAAAGGCGCAGGAGGCGGATGCCCGCCACAATCTTTCATATACAGAGATTAAAAGTCCGAGCGACGGAGTGGTGGGCACGCTGCCTTACCGCATCGGCGCATTGGTCAGCTCCGGCATGGCACAACCGTTCACAGTGGTGTCCGACAACTCGGAAATGTACGTCTATTTCTCCGTTTCCGAAAACAAGCTGCGACAGCTCAAGGCACGGTACGGCTCTATCGACAAGATGATTTCCCAGATGCCGGAAGTCAGCCTGCAAATGAATGACGGCACGCTATATAATAAGAAAGGGCGAATAAAGACCGTCAGCGGTGTGGTTAATTCCAACACCGGAGCGGTGCAGATAAAAGCCCTGTTCCCCAATCCCGACCGCGAGCTGCTGAGCGGAACCATCGGCAACGTCATTCTGCAAGGGCTGAATGTGGACGCCATACTGGTTCCCATGACTGCTACTGTGGAATTACAGGACAAGATTATTGCCTACCGCCTTAAGAACGGAAAGGCAGAGGCAGCCTACCTGACCGTGGATCGTCTGAACGACGGCAACCACTTTGTTGTAAGGCAGGGCTTGTCAGTCGGAGACACCATCATTGCCGAAGGCGTGGGACAGGTAAGGGAAGGAATGATTGTCAAACCTAAAATAGCAAAGCCATGAACCTGCGTTTCTTCATAGACCGCCCTGTGTTTTCGGGCGTTATCTCCGTGGTGATTGTCCTGATGGGTGTCATTGCGATGTTCTCGCTCCCTGTGGAACAATATCCCGACATAGCTCCGCCCACCATCAATGTATGGGCAACCTATCCCGGCGCAAATGCCGAGACGGTGCAGAAAGCTGTGATTGTTCCGTTGGAAGAAGCCATCAACGGCGTGGAGGACATGACCTACATGACTTCCACGGCATCCAACACGGGCGACGCTTCCATCAATATCTATTTCAGGCAGGGTGCCAACGCCGACATGGCGGCGGTAAACGTGCAGAACCGCGTGAACGGAGTGCTGAGCCAGCTTCCGGCGGAAGCGACCAAGACCGGAGTCACCACCGAGAAGCAACAGAACGCCGAGTTGCTGACATTCGCCCTATACAGTCCCGACGGCCGTTTCGACCAGACCTTTCTCAACAATTACGTGAAGATTAACGTGGAGCCGCGGCTGAAGCGCATCGGTGGTGTGGGAAAGGCACAGCTGTTCGGTTCCAATTACAGCATGCGCCTCTGGCTGCGTCCCGACAAGATGGCGCAGTACGGACTGATTCCCGACGACATTTCATCCGTGTTGGCAAAGCAGAACATAGAGGCTGCAACCGGTTCGTTCGGAGCAAACCATCCCACGGCAAATGAATACACGATGAAGTACCGTGGACGGCTTTCTACGTCAGAGGAATTTGGCGAGCTGGTGGTAAAGTCACTGCCTGACGGCGACGTGCTGCGGCTGAAGGATGTCGCAGACGTGGAATTGGGTGATGAATACTACAACTATTCCACCGAGGTGAACGGACACCCGGCTGCCATCATGCTCATAAACCAGAAAGCGGGCTCAAACGCTTCGAGCACCATCAATGAAATTCATGAGGTGCTTGACGAAATTGAGCGTGACCTGCCGGAAGGGGCGGAGTTTGTGGTGCTTACCGATACCAACAAGTTTCTGTATGCCTCCATTAACTCTGTCGTCAGGACGCTTGTCGAGGCTATACTTTTGGTTATCGTGGTGGTGTATGTGTTCTTGCAGGATATAAAGTCCACGCTCATTCCCGCGATATCCATCTTCGTTTCCATCATCGGCACGTTTGCCGTGATGTCGCTGATAGGTTTTTCCATCAACCTGCTCACGCTCTTCGCCCTTGTGCTGGCTATTGGAACAGTGGTGGACGATGCCATCGTAGTGGTTGAGGCGGTGCAGGCGAAGTTCGACGAGGGCTATCAGTCGCCGGTGCTTGCCGCCGATGACGCCATGAAGGGTGTCTCGTCTGCCATTCTCACCTCTACTATTATCTTTATGGCTGTGTTTATCCCTGTGGCAATGATGGGTGGCACTTCCGGGGCGTTCTATGCCCAGTTTGGCATCACGATGGCGGTTGCCGTTGGTATTTCGGCTGTCAATGCCTTCACCCTCTCTCCGGCGTTGTGTGCTTTGTTTCTGAAGCCCTATATCGACGAGCACGGAAACACAAAGCATAATTTTGCGGCACGTTTCCGCAAGGCTTTCAATGCCGTATT
>JAGAPI010000148.1 GCA_017623335.1 Prevotella sp. | reverse complement strand
GGGGCGCATGCTCCAAAACGCCGCAAGTCGTTGCATTGCTTAAACGTATCCAGAATTATGGCAGAGCACACTTCGGCATATTCCTTGTGATAAACAGGCAATGCCGTGCATAGTACTGCATTGCCAAAAGGGCGGTCGGACACGTGTATCCTCTTTCCGTTAAGATATGCTCCCTTGCCTTTTTCGGCATGAAACATCTCATTGGTGCGTGGCAGGTAAACCACGCCTGCCTCTATCTCGCCCTTATGGCACAGTCCCACGCAGATGGCGCATTGGTCTATGCCGCGGCTGTAATTGGCTGTTCCGTCAATCGGATCTATAATCCATGTGTAGTCATGAGGAGCATCCCATACATCCTTTTCCTCACACAAAAAGCCGCTTCCCGGCAGCAGATTTCCAAGACGGCTACACAAAAAATCCTGTACTGCCACATCTGATGATGTCACAATATTCTCATAGCCGCCTTTTTCCGTTATCTCAAAATTATCGGCTGCCATCAGTGCCGATGCCTCTCTCACTATATCAATTACTCTCTTTATTGTTATCATAAAATATACTTTTTCTACTTATCTTACGCAAAGATAACGCAAAAAATCTTAGAAACAAATTCAACCGTTGAAACTTAACTTTTTTTGATTTTTTATAACGTAATTAGACCGCAATAGGATTTGTCACGATATTTGTGTTCGATAAAAAAACATAAAAATATTCTTTTTATTTTGTCCGCCTTCCGTTTTTTTGTATATTTGCAGAATGATTGACAGAGCGACAGTAGACAGGATTATCGATGCTGCAAACATCGTGGATGTGGTGTCCGATTTTGTGACCCTGCGCAAGGCGGGAGTCAATTATAAGGGATTGTGTCCGTTTCATGACGACAAGAACCCCTCGTTTATGGTGTCGCCCACAAAGAACATTTGCCACTGTTTTGTTTGCGGCAAGGGAGGTACACCTGCCGGGTTCCTGATGGAGCACGAACAGATGAGCTATCCCGATGCCCTACGCTGGCTGGCAAGGAAATACAATATTGAGATTGAGGAGCGCGAGCTGAGCGATGACGAGAAACGAGCAGCCTCGGAACGCGATTCTATGTATATCGTAAATGAGTGGGCAAAGGGATATTTCCACGACCTTCTGCTTAATGATATTGACGGACAGACCATCGGACGACAGTATTTCCGCAGCCGTGGCATACGCGATGATATCATTGAGAAATTTCAGTTGGGATATGCTCTTACAAAGCGCGATTCTCTGTCAAAGGCGGCAATAAGCAAAGGTTATAAGGAAGAGTTTCTGATAAAGACGGGACTATGTTTCCGAACGGATAAGGGAGAAATCATAGACCGCTATTCGGGGCGCGTCATCTTTCCGTGGTTTACTCTGAGCGGTAAGGTGAGCGCCTTTGGCGGCAGAAAACTCGACAGTGCCACAAAGGGCGTGGCGCAAAAATATGTCAACTCTCCCGAGAGCGAGATATATCACAAGGACCACGAACTGTACGGACTGTATCAGGCAAAGAAAGCCATAGCCAAGGAGGATTGTGTGTATATGGTGGAGGGCTATACCGACGTGATAGCCATGCACCAGTGCGGACTAGAGAACGTGGTGGCGAACAGCGGTACTGCCCTGAGCGTTTATCAGATAAAGCAGCTGCGGAAGTTTTCCAACAATATCGTGCTGCTCTACGACGGTGATGAGGCCGGTATCCATGCGGCAATGCGTGGTACCGACATGCTGCTTGCCGAGGGTATGAACATAAAGGTGCTGGTGCTGCCCGACGGCGATGACCCCGACAGTTTTGCACGCAAGCACACGGTGGAGGAGTTCAAAAAGTATATCAACGACCACCAAAAGGACTTTATACAGTTTAAGACTGACATGTTGCTGCATGGTGTGACCGACCCGATAAAGCGGTCGGAAGCCATCAACAGCATACTGAAAAGTGTGAGCGTGATACCTGACCAGATTGTGCGCGACACTTATTTGCGTGAGTGTACCAACCGTCTGGAAATAAAGGAAGCAACGGCAGTGTCGGCGGTAAACAAGTTCGTAATACAGTCGAAGGAAGAAAAGGCAAAGGAAATAGAACGCGACAAGGCAAGGACGGAACGGCTTGCTGCGCAAGGCATTGCAAGCTCTGCCGACAATGCGGCAACGATTGTCGGTGATGGCGGTAGTGGTGTTACTATTACAGAACCAGTTGCAAAAACGTTGCACAATGTACACCTGTCGCCCGACGAGTCAATAGAGCGTATGCTGATAAAAATGGTTGTGTGTCATGGTGAGGCGGTGGTGATGCGCGATGTGGAAATGGACGACGGCAGCCGGCTCAATCTGACAGTGGCACAATATATAGACATTGATCTTGGCTGCGATGAGTTGATTTTCCGCAATCCACTCTATAACCAGATACTTGCTGAGGCTGTGGAGCATTGTGGCGACGATGGGTTTAGAGCGGAGTCTTATTTTCTTAATCATCCTGACATTGTAATCGGACAATTAGCATCGCAGCTGACAATGGACGAGGTGCCGTTGCCGCGCAGCTTAGAGATGAAGACCACAGAGAAAACAATGCAGCAACAGGTTGAGCATCTGTTGCTCGACTTCCGTATGTCGGTGGTAAAACAGCATATAAAGGACTTGCAGGCTCAATTACGTTCGGCAGGCAGCGACATGCAGCT
>JAGAPI010000147.1 GCA_017623335.1 Prevotella sp. | reverse complement strand
GGCTACAACGAGATGCGCAAGGATGTTGACAAGCAGATGACCGAGGAGGCAAACAGGATTGTGGAGCGGCTGGAGGGACAGCAGCACCTGCAGTCGATAGTGCTCTATGATGAGGGATGGAAGAAAGGAGTGATAGGCATTGTGGCATCCCGCCTGTCGGAAATCTATTATCGTCCAACAATCGTTATGACCATCATTGACGGAGTAGCTACAGGGTCGGCGCGCTCGGTGGCTGGTTTCGACATCTATGATGCGCTGAAGAGCTGCCGCGACTTGCTCGACAACTTTGGAGGCCACACCTATGCCGCCGGACTGTCGATGCAGAGCAAGAACATACCTGAGTTCTGCCGCCGTTTCCAGCAGTATGTAAAGGACCATATCAACGAGGAACAGAGCCAGCCGCAACTCAACATAGAGGCAACGCTCGACTTCAAGGACATAACCAAGAAACTGCTTTCCGACCTCAAGAAGTTCATGCCCCACGGACCATGCAACCCCAAGCCGATATTCTGTACCGAGAATGTCTATGACTATGGAACGAGCAAGGTGGTGGGACGGCATCAGGAGCACATCAAGCTGGAGCTTGTTGACAGCAAGTCGTCGAACGTGATGAACGGCATTGCCTTCGGACAGAGCGCGTTTGCACGCTATATAAAGAGCAAACACAGTTTCGACATTGCCTATGTGATAGAGGAAAACAGCTACAAGCGCGGCGAGGTGCAGTTACAGATAGAAGACATTAAACCGGGTGAGCAGTAACTATAACAAGATACTTAAAAGATACTGGGGCTACGATAATTTCCGCGGCATACAGGAAGACATCATTAAAAGCATCTGCAGCGGAAACGACACCCTGGGACTGATGCCTACCGGCGGCGGAAAGTCAATTACTTTTCAAGTGCCGGCATTGGCAATGGACGGTGTGTGCGTGGTTATCACACCGCTCATAGCCCTGATGAAAGACCAGGTGCTCAACCTGCGCAAGCGAGGCATAAAGGCAGCCGCTATCTACTCGGGCATGACCCGCGACACCATCATCACTACAATGGAGAACGCAATCTTCGGCGCGGTTAAGATTCTGTATGTGTCGCCGGAGCGCCTCACCTCGGAGACCTTTCTCAAAAAACTCTCGCATGTAAAGGTGAGTCTCCTCACCATCGACGAAGCCCACTGCATAAGCCAGTGGGGCTACGACTTCCGCCCGTCGTATCTCAGGATAGGGGAGATACGCAGGCTGTTTCCCCGCGTGCCTGTCCTGGCACTCACAGCCACCGCCACCCCGCCAGTGGTGAGCGACATTCAGCAGCGTCTCGGATTTAAGACCGAGAATGTGTTCCGCATGAGCTTTGAGCGCAAGAATCTGGCTTACGTGGTGCGCAACACCGATGACAAATATCATGAGCTGCTGCATATTCTCAGCAGTGTGGACGGCAGTGCCATCGTCTACGCCCGCAGCCGCAAGCGCACCAAGGAAATGGCGCAGCAACTGGCTGCCGACGGCGTGAGCGCAACGTTCTATCATGCCGGACTGGAACTGGGTGAGAAAGACAAGCGTCAGAAATCGTGGATAGCCGATGAGACGCGCGTGATTGTTGCCACCAACGCTTTCGGCATGGGTATCGACAAGCCCGACGTGAGAGTGGTCATACACATTGACTGCCCCGACAGCATCGAAGCATATTTTCAGGAAGCCGGACGTGCCGGGCGCGACGGCAAGAAAGCCTACGCCATACTCCTTTACAACAACAACGACCGCGCAAAGCTGACAAGGCGGATTGCCGACACCTTTCCGGAAAAAGACTATATAAGAAAGGTGTATGAACATCTGGCATATTACTATCAGGTGGGCGTAGGCTCGGGCTACGGCGTGACGTTTGAGTTCGACATTGCACGCTTTTGTCAGGTGTTCAGGCATTTTCCCGTGCCGGTGGACTCAGCCCTCACCATCCTGTCGAGGGCGGGCTATATTGATTACACTGAAAATCAGGACACTCAGGCGCGTGTGCATTTCCTCGTAGAGCGCGACCAGCTCTACCGTCTTAGCGGCAACAGCGAGCTTGAGGACAAGGTGATTGTCACTCTGCTCCGCAATTATGGCGGACTGTTCAGCGACTTTGGCTATATCAGCGAGGATTTTGTGGCAGCACAGCTTGGCATGAAGAAACACGAGCTGTATCAGGTACTGCGTGCGCTCCACATCAAGCACATCATAAATTTCATTCCCGAAAAGAGCACTCCGTATATCCGGTACACTCAGCGGCGCGAGGATTCAGAGTATCTTGTATTTCCGAAAGAAGTGTATGAGGAGCGCCTTGAGCGATACAAGGCACGGATAGAATCCATGCTGCAATATGCCACGGGCTCTGACACCTGCCGCAGCCAGATGCTTCTGGAATATTTTGGAGAGAGCGGTGCCAAGCCTTGCATGCAGTGTGATGTATGCATTGCCGCCAAAAAGGACGGTATGTTCAGGGCTGACTGCAATCATGCCGAACAGCAGATTATGGATGTGCTCAACGACAGGCAGCCGCATCCGCTCACAGACCTGCTGGCGCTCAGTCTGCCGACAACGGTTCTTGACACTGCCTTGAAACATCTGCTTGACGAAGAGACGATAGCGGTTGAGGACGGAATGGTGACAGTACTTTAACCGGGAGTCTTCTCTGATGCTATAATAAGGTTCAACTCTCCGTAGCTCACCTGTCCGCTGAGTGAGTTGAAGGCTTCTTTCAGCGACCTGTGGTTTTCAAGAGCCTTCTTGCCAAGGATGATGTGCTCCATGGGCATCAGTTCGCTGAGTTCGATCTCACCCGCCTGCACATATCTCACAAGATGGCTGTTGACCGTGCTTACCGCCAGTTGCCTTATCATCGCAATCTCTGCCGGAGTCTTGCCCTCTTTGTACAGCTGATATGAAATCTCGTGTGTGGGTATCTTTGGCGCTTTCGGCTCCTTTGCCTTCTTCTCACGCTTCTTTTTCGGCTCACTGTCTTCATCGCCGATAAGATACACCGCCTTGTGGCGCAGATAATCGTTGACATAGAATCCCGCCGCCGATGAGTGCTGCATGATTTTTATCTTCACCGTCACCTCGCGCACCAGATTTTCCACCGCTTCGGCAAGCCGCTTTTTCAGGTCCTTGTTGTCGGTTGCCGGACTGGTCTTGCGTGCCAGTTCCAACAGCGGCTGCAGCTTGTTTGCAAATATCACAGCTCCTTTCTTCACCTGCTCCTGCAACACATCGTCCGAGGCATAGCCTCCTCCTGCCGTGATGCGAGGCACAGCCCATGCCACAAACTTCTGTGCCTTGGGCATAATCTCCGAAGAAAACAGCTGCTGCTGTCCGGCGTATGCTTCGATAAAGTCCTGCTGACGGCGGAAATTATAGGAAATGATGCTGTACACACTGTTAAGGTGGTGCAGCATGTCGTCAAATCCGAACAGTTCTTTTATAAGAGTGCAGAAATAGTCGCGCTTCAACTCTTCCATCTGCCCGTTGTCGGGTATATGGTTGGGAATATCGTCAGTATATGCCGTCACGGCGCTGTCGTTGATGATGGCATTAGGTGCTATGGGCGCGCTGAGCACGATGCCCTCAAGAGTCTTGCAGCGCGACAGAGCCACGTATGTCTGTCCGTGGGAGAACGACCACTGTACATCAATTATTGCACGGTCGAAAGTCAGTCCCTGGCTCTTGTGTATGGTTATCGCCCACGCCGTCTTCACAGGAAACTGCGTAAACGTGCCTTCCAGCTGCTCGGTTATCTCTTTTGTCTCCTCGTTCAGCACATAGCGGTTGTTCTCCCATGTCTCCCTGCCAACCTCTATCTCGGTGCCGTTGTCGCTGTCCGTCACGGTGAATCCGTCTTCGGTAAATCTTGTGATGGTGCATATCATGCCGTTGTAGTAGCGGTGTCCGCCCGATGAGTCGTTTTTCACAAACATCACCTGTGCCCCCACCTTCAGCGTCAGGGTCTCGTCGGTGGGATATGACAATTCAGGAAACTCGCCCTCAACCGTTGCCTTGAACGTGTATGGCTGTCCCGGCAGCATCATCAGTTTCATGCGGTTTATGTCGTGAGCCTTTGCGTTGTGGGTGGTCAGCTGTATGTAGCTGTCGCCTTTTGGCGGCTGGAAGTTTGGTATGTAGCGGCTGTTTAGCAGGGTGAGAGTTTCGGCATCCACCTTGTTCGTGCGTACCTTGTTTAATATAGATAGAAAACGCTCGTCGCTCTGACGGTAGACCTGTTTTAGCTCTATTGTGGCATACGGAGTCTGCCGTAGGGCATGGCTGCCGAAAAAGTACATCGTGTCGTAATATTTGCTGAGCATGCTCCACTCATCGTCCTTCACCACGGGGGCAAGCTGCTGCAGGTCGCCGATCATAAGGAGTTGTACGCCGCCAAACGGCAGTCTGCTGCGGCGGAAGCGCCGCAGGGCATCGTCTACGGCATCGAGCAGGTCGGCTCTCACCATTGAAATCTCGTCGATCACCAGCAGGTCGATGCTGCGTATTATGTTTATCTTCTGTTTGCTGAAACGGAAATGGCTCCTTTGGTTGCCCTGAAACGACGAGCCCGGCACAAACGGCGACAGAGGCAGTTGGAAAAACGAATGGATGGTTACTCCCTTGGCATTGACGGCGGCAATACCAGTTGGTGCCACCACAATCATACGCTTGGGCAGCTTCTCCTTCAGTGTGCGCAGAAATGTGGTTTTGCCCGTACCCGCCTTTCCTGTAAGAAAAATGTTTATACCGGTGCTTTCCACTATCTGCCATGCCCGGCGCAACTCCTCATTGCGTGCCATAAACCAATAATTAATAACTAATAATTAGGGTTCGCTAATTTATCTCGGCCGCACAATATTGCAGTTTGTCCAAAACTCCCATGAGGTTGTCCATGGTGTTGACAAATTTCTTTTTTAAGGCCTGGATGCCCATTTTTTCAAAAATGAGACAAAGAAGTCCCCTTAGGAACTTCATTACGTTTTTAGCGAAGAAGCAAGCTCCTATCCATGTGTCTGCCGTCTCGTCAAGTTTCGCCCGGATGTCGTTCGCCCGATAAACCCTCTTGGATGTTCCAAATGTTGCCTCTATCTCATTTCGTTCACCGATGGCTCTTTTCTTGTCCACTGCGTGGTTGTCATCTTCTTCCTTAGGCGGCCTGCCCAATGGACGATTATGACAATCGATATGGCAGGCCTTAATGTGCATTCTGTTCGCCTTTCCAAGATAGAGCCTGTCTGCCTGTATCTCCTTGGGATACATGCCGAAGCGCTTTTTGTAGAGTTCCATCTGCATGGCAAGGTCTGAAGACTCGTTGTAAGCGTCCCAACTGAGATGATCCACGAAAGTGTAACCGTTTACGATGCTGGCGCCTATCTTTGCCCCAAACTCGACCCTGGCTTTCGCCTTGCCTCTGACAATGGGGCGGAGATGCGGCTGGTAGATGCTTATAATGCGGTTGGCGCAGGTGCGGACGTTCTGCTCGAACATCATCTTTTGCTGCTCGAACATTTTGAATGCCGCTTTGAGGCATCTGTGGTCATGTCGGTTGAAACACGTGAGGAAATCTGTGGTATGCCTGCCGAGGAAATCAAGAAATGTCTGAAAGTCAGCCTGCAGGCAACGTATCTGCACCTGTTTGGTCTTGCTGACGAGTTTCTTGCCCTTGCGCTTTTTCTTGGTCAGCTGTAGGAACGCCTGGCGGGCTTCCACGCGGTGCGTTTGTGGTTTCTTTGCCTTGTGGCGAGCGCAGAACTTGTCAAGCAGGAGGTCTATCAACTTGCTGCCGTCTTCCAAAAGATTTGAATCTGTGGGATAGCGAACCTCGGCGTCACAGCAGGTGGCATCAATCTTCATCGTGCCACCATGGTCATTGCCCTCATCATCGGTGTCTTCCACCTTCGGCCTGCTTCCATCCGCCTCTGCAAGCGTCAAGGTCAGCATGTTGAAGAATTCATGGTCAAGACGCTTGCGGATGAGGACGAACAGCTCTGGAACGAACACGGGCTTCTCCGTGAACTTTGGAAGCCCAAGAAGATACTGCATGTATGGATTCTCCTGGATGGCCTGGATGGTCTTCGCGTCGCTCAGATTTTCCATGTGCTTTACAATCAAAGCGCCCACAACCATGCGGGCGGGCTTGTTGCCGGCACCATTGTGGATATTCTTCAAACGCTTGTTGTATTCTTTCTCAATTTTGTCCCATGGTAGGCTGTCCGCAAGTTTGACCCAGCGGTTGGACTTGCTCAACACAGAGAGCGATTCCTGGAGCTCAAACAGGTCATGACTGATATATTGGGAGTAGTATTTCATGCCACTTGTTGTTGGTTTTAACATACAAAGGTAATCATTTTATTTGAAATACGCAAATAAATATAGGGTTATTTTATTGATTGTCCGTATTTTGTATTTAATTAGCAGACCCTAAT
>JAGAPI010000146.1 GCA_017623335.1 Prevotella sp. | reverse complement strand
TTTAATTCTTATCGCAGTTTGTATTTTTGTAGTTTTTATCCGACGTTTTTAAAGTCATTCTGCACACCTCGTCACGCGAGGTGCGACTACTTTGTGCCTTGTATATTCCAATTTATAAGCGTTTGCTTTGTACGTTTTTAAGTTTATTTGCCACAAAAGTAGTACTTTTTAAGAAAAACAGCAAATTAAAAGCCGATTAATTTTATCCAAAGTAATATTTTTAATAAATTAAAACGTAAATTAACACATCTCTCCAGTTATTTCTACAAAGCTGAACACCTCGCGTGACGAGGTGTATTTATTTTACACTTGTACAAAAGGAGTAAAAATTTACGTCATTTTGTCAGACGTTGGCTATTTTAGCTTATTTTGCTCTATTTCACTGACAGTAAGGCAAATGTAAGATTTATCAGATAGGGATTCTAAAGAGTTTCCACCATTTCCGCAACTTCCGCAAGGTTGGTGTTTTTGGTGGAAACACATTTAAATAGTCTGAATAATATTGACATTTTATTTTTCAACAGTAATGACCATAAATAAACCATAAATGTTCATAAATAATAATGTTTGCTGAAGCAAATAATGGCAAAAAATTTATGTTCATTAGTGGCATCGCCACAAAAATATTATTTTATTGGTCATTTATGGTTTATTTATGGACATTACTGTTCAAGATATCACTATTGAGAGTAGTTACTATCCTTTACCTGTGAAAGATATTTTGATGGCTGGCGCAGGATTATTCGACAACAGGCGAAAGATTATTTGGTAGCAGGCAAAAGATTATTTGAAAGATGACGTAATACATCCAAGACATTAATACAAAAATGTCAATATTATTCCGCGTACTCAAATATATTTCCACCAAAACCACCAACCTTGCGGAAGTTGCGGAAATGGTGGAAACTCTTTAAGGGCGCCTCTACACGAATCATATATCATCCTTATTTTCAAAAGAATAAAGCGAATACACAAAATACAAACAACGTCCAAAGATAGTAAAATAAAAATCACACCATTAGAATAGTGTAAAATAAATTCGGAATTTATTTAACCACACCCTGCGACTTCAATTCCTCCACAGCCGTTTCGAGCGCTGCATACCAGTCCTCACCGAAG
The DNA here is from genome assembly GCA_017623335.1 of Prevotella sp. The sequence continues at coordinate 3,021 of JAGAPI010000146.1, read as the reverse complement.
CGCCGCGTAAGCGGTCCCTGCAGGAACTTATATACAGGAAGGTCAAGCTCCTGTCCTTTCTTTCGGGCATCGGCGCACACAGCCCAGCGGTGATAATTCAAAGCTATGTCGCCCGAGCGCAGCGTTTTCTCCCTTATAGGATAGAGCGCGCAGCTTATGGGCTTGCAAAACTTCGCCTTGCCGCTGCGGTAAGCCTTCTCAAGAGCACACAGGCAGCAGCCGTTGTCATAGCAGGTGAACACGCAGTCCTTGCCGCCCACGATGCTGGTCACAAGCTCGCCGTCGACATCGGTGTAAGCCACGCCCTGTCTGTCGACGACCGCCTGCGCCGAGGCGCTCAGACCACTCCACACCACGTCGAGCGAATCCTCAATCGCACTTATCTCATCCAAGGTCACGGGGGCACCGGCATCGCCCTCTACACAGCAGATGCCCTTGCAGGCATCAAGGTCGCAGCAAAAGCGCTCGGTGATGATGTCGAGCGGTATCAGTACATTGTCTATTTGTATTATCGGCAGGTGTTGCATAGACAGTAGTTTTTGTTATTTTCAACTTGATTTCAGACATCTATTTGCTTATCAGCACTACGGCGTATGCCGAGATTCCTTCCTCACGACCGGTGAAACCGAGCTTTTCGGTGGTTGTTGCCTTTATTGATATGTCGTCAACATCACAGCCAATGACCCCGGCAAGACACTCCTTCATGGCGGGGATGTGGGGATTCATCTTGGGACGCTCGGCGCAGATGGTGGCATCGATGTTCACAAGACTATAGCCCTTTGTGGCTATCAGCTCAATGGTCTTGCGGAGGATTATCTTGCTGTCCATGCCCTCGGTCTCCACCGATGTGTCGGGGAAGTGATAGCCAATATCACGCATGTTTGCAGCGCCGAGCAGTGCGTCGCAAATAGCATGAATGAGAACGTCGGCATCGCTGTGACCCAGCAGTCCCTTTGAATGTTCTATCCTTATGCCGCCCATCCACAGGTCGCGGTGCTCCACCAGCTGGTGAACGTCGTATCCCATACCTACACGTATTTTCATGTCTGCTTAATATATTATATAATTTATATAACTTATATATTTCTATATATTCTATTTTTATATCCTTATCGTTTAAACAAATCCTTTATTCCGTCCATGTCGAAAGCCAGCGAGAAACGCAGTGTCTGGTCAAGAGGATTGCTTTTGGCTGTGGCAATGACATATCCCACATCGAGCGAGAACACATTCATGCGGAATCCTCCGCCAACGGTGAAATACGTCTGGTTACCCTTGTTTTCGTTCTGATGATGGTAGCCGGCGCGCAGCGAGAACTGGTCGTGATACACATATTCGGCACCCACGCTCCACTGAATCTCCTGCAGCTCCTCCTTGAATCCGCCTGGAGCATCGCTGAAGCTCTTGAACATTCCCGAGATGGCACTCACATCGCTATATTCCCTCACCACGCGGTCCTGATATTCCGACGCGCTCTCGCCTTCCTCCTGCACGGGCACGGTGGGCACAAGCAGCTTGTTAGCATCGGCGGCAATGGTGAAGCGGTTGTACTCGTCCACAGGTATCATAAGCGAAGCTCCTATACGCAGATTGGCAGGCAGAAACTGGCTGCGGTCGTCGCCGAAATAGGATATCTTGCTGCCAATGTTGCTGATGTTCATTCCGAGACCTAACTGGCACTCTCGCGGACCGATATTTATATAGTTGTTGTAATACATGGAGAGGTCGGCGGCAAAAGCTGATGCTGGCGACGAGTCCTCGCTGTAGTCGTAGCGCAGGTCGGAATAGATCCAGCGTATACCTGCGGCAAGAGAGAATTTCTCGCTGAGCATGAGCGAGTATGCCACGTCAAGAGACATTTCGTATGGATTTACGGTCATGGCGTTATCATCATCAGAAGTCATTACCTCACCCAGCGAGAAATAACGGATGGAGCCCGAGATGGCGCTGTAGTCGCCTATGCGGTAATAGCCCGAGACGTATGCCAGGTCGATGTCGTTCACCAGCTGGCGCAGCCACGGAGTGTAGTTGAGCGACAGTCCCGCGCGGCTGATGCAGAACGGATACTTTGCGGGGTTCCAGTACTGTGAGTTTACGTCGGGGTCGGTGGCAACGCCCACGTCGCCCATACCTGCGGCACGTGCATCGGGGGCAATGATCTGCGATATCACTGCATGGTCTACAGGATTAAACTTCGTGAGCTTGCCGTCCTGTGCCTTGGCGGCTATGCCCATAAGCATGAGCAGGGCTATTGCCGCTATTCTGTTTGTAATTGTCATATTTCGTTGTTATTGTATTATTATCAGTTTCTTTGCCTTCGACACATACGAACTGCCTTCAGCCCTCACCCTCACACGGTAGAGATATACTCCTGTGGACAGCCGTCCTCCGCCGCTCATCGACAGGTCCCAGTCCACAAACACTCCTCCGCGGTCGGGAGTTGCCGTGGAGGCATGGCTCCACAGATGTCTGCCCGCCATGTCGAACACATCCACCACAAAGTCAATACTGGTGCTGATGCGGTCGCTCACGATGCAGAACTGAGTGCTGGTGGTGGCGGGATTGCGTGTACAGCTTATGTCTATCAGTTTCGGCTGGATGCCATGTTCCACACGGAAGTCGAGCTGCGCCGTTGTAGAATTGTTCAGCACATCCCATGCACGGAATGTCAGCGTGTGCCTGCCAGCCTCAAGCGCCGGAATGCTGAACCCAACCGTGCCGCTCTGGTAGCTGCCGAAGTCGTATGTGAAGTAATCGTTTAGATTATACGTCCTGTTCATGTCGCCGTCGATAATGAGCTGCATGTTGTGACCTATACCGCTGCCCGAGGCGTTGATGCCGTCCTCGTCGTAGAGTTGCGCCACAAAATAGGGAGTGACATTCACCACGTCGCCGTTGGCAAACCTCTCCTCATTGAGATAGCAGAACACCGATGGACCGAGCGAGTCGGTCTTTGCCTCATCGTAGCCGTTGAATGCTATCATTTCGTTCCACCCGGCAGCGGTCACGGCATTGTCGTCG
>JAGAPI010000026.1 GCA_017623335.1 Prevotella sp. | reverse complement strand
CGCTCACGTTCCTCACGGATGAAGGTAATCAGCTCGCTGTCCGTAAGACTAACCTTCTCAGCATCCCATATTCTGTTTGCCCTGAGAATGTCAAGCTGGCGGCATGCCTCTGTGTTCTCGCCCTGTTGTGCGAGAGCCTCTGCGAGGTTGAGGTAAGCCTCTGCTGTGCGGATGCAGAACACGTCGCTCACAGTTTTGTATGTACCGAAACTTTCCATGCTGTTGTCAATCTTATGGTAGGTCCAGTTCCCGTAATTCACGTCATCCTCTTTTGTGATATAGCTGCCACGGCGTGCGTCGTTGTCATCAAACAGTTCTATCAGGTTGTCGGACACACTGTATGTAGGTGCATAAACTCTCCAGGTATTCTCACGTTTAGGGTCAGCAAATATGGCATTGCCAAAACAGCTTGCGCCGTTGGAGAACAGAATCTCCTTGTTGTCACGGCTCATAGGATAGTTGTCGGCAGTCAGGTTCTTCACGTCGGTCAAGGCTGAGTTGTCGGCGAGAGCCAGCTCGGCATATCGCTGTGCCTCTGCCCAATCCTGCATATACAATGCTATGCGGCTGTGGAAAATATACACTGCACCAATGCCCACATGATAGATGGTCTGTGGGGGGGCAGGCGCATTTTTCAGTATGTTCTCAGCCTGGGCAAGGTCTTCCTTTATCTGTGCGTACACTTCTGCCACTGAGTTGCGGCTATAATCCTTGTCCTCAACGTTGGCGCTTGTCTTTATCGGCACGCAAGGTGTCTGCTGGGCTGTCTGCGGAGTATAAGGCTTGCCGTAGAGGTTTGCCAGCATATAATAATAGGTGGCGCGCAGATAGTAGCATTCGCCTTTGATTCTTTCTTTGAGCGCAAGGTCGTCGGGATGACTCACCTCCAGGTCATCGCATGCCTTTATCACCATGTTGCAGTTGTTGATGCGGTTGTAGGCAAGATTCCAGAAGTCATCCTCATCGTTCTCCAAACTGTTTTTCCCCTGATAGTCGATGCAGCAGTTGCCCTGCCATGTGAAATACGGGAAATACTTCTCTCTTATTTTTGCCATGTCCACATCGTCGTCCATGATTAACGTCTCCTGCAGCTCGTCGCTCATGAAATGCAGCAGCATGAAGTTCTCGTTGGATATCTCCACATAGCTGTCTGACTCGTAGAGTGAGAGCGGCAGCATGCACTCGCCCATAAGCAGCTCGCTCAGGTCATCGACGCTCTGCACGCGCTTCAGGTCCTGCGAATACTCCTCCATAAAGTCTCCGCACGACTGCAACAGCATTATGGCTGCCATTGCCATATATTTGATTTTGCTTCTTATTTTCATCGTATCTTATTTAAACTGTTATTGGACACATTAGAATATTACGTTTACACCAAGCGAGAAACTTGGTCGGTCGGACAACTGAATCGTGGAGAATCCGCCCTGTGTAGGTGTTTGTCCCTTCAGCTCCGGGTCGCAGATGGTGAACAGGTTATAGCACGATGCCGTGAGCGCAATGCGCTGCATTCCTATTTTGCTGAGCAGCTTTTGGTCGAACTCGTATGTTATGCTTGCACTCTGCAGCTTCAGATAATCGGCGCTCACCACGCGGATGTCGCTGTAGTCGTACATATCCCAATAGTTATCGCCCATGTTCACCACGTCGAACTCATGTTCCCACCATGGGTCTGTGTATTTGAAATATGCAGAATTGTTATTGCTGATAATTGCCGGGATGTTGGTGTGAAGCTCGTCGCCCGGCTTCTGCCAGCGCTTCATATAGTCGCGGCTGTAGTTCTTCTCGGAATAAATATCTGTACCGTAAGCACCTCCGGATGCAGCACTGCCATACATGGCAAAGAGACGGGTCTTTGCTCCAAGGCTGTAGCCCAAAGTCACATTTGCACGCCAGTTCTTGTAGCGGAAGGTGTTGGTGAGGCTTCCCTGAATGTCGGCCTCACGCTTGCCGCTGGCAGTGAGAAGTGTTGTGAACGCATCGTACTTACTCTTGCCGCGGAATAGGTCAGGGCTGTCGGAATAATCATCGATGAGCGGACCGCCGTCAACAGGACTAAGCCCTAAGAAATGGTAGCTGTAGAACGTGTTGACGCTCTTGCCTTCAACCAGTGCCGAGCCGCTGAGGAAGTCCTCAAGGTCGTAGGTCTGTGCGTCGGGACGTGAGTCGATGCTGTTGATAATCTTTGAGATTGACGTTGAGAGTGTCCATCGGAAATCCTTTGTGAGGATTGGAGTGGCTGTGATGTCGAACGAATATCCCTTGTTGGTTACGTCGCCGCCGTTGATTACATAGTTTGTGGTACCGTTTACACTCGACACTTTCTTATTCATAAAGGCATCCACGGTCTTTTTGTAGAACAGTGACACCTCCATCTCCAAACGGTGGCTGAACAGACTCATGTCGAGCCCAATGTTCACAGAGTTTGTCTTCTCCCATTTAAGGTCAGGATTTGGGCGCTGCTCAATCGTCGAGATGTACTCGCCAAAGTATGAGCTCATGCTTCCTTTACGGATAGCCATCAGCGGATTCTCGGTGTCGAGCATGTTTCCCTGGAAACCGTATGATGCCTTTGCGGTGATGTAGTCTATCCACGGAGCCTTAATCCAGTACCCCACGTCGTAGCTTCCCGACAGCGACCATATAGGCAGGAACTTGTCGTTGCTGCGGTCGCCGAACTTGTTGCTTCCGTCAAGACGTCCGTTGAGGTTTACTCGCCATATACGGTTATAGGCGTAGGTCAGCGAGAGGTATGTTGACACAGTGTTGGTGAGATTGTCGATAATCGTAGGCTGATTGCCCGACAGCCATGTGGCATAGCTGGGATAGATCGTAGGGTCGATGTCGGTGACGAAGCTCTCGCCGCGGTCCTTGAAATATCCACGGCTCACGTTGCCGTAGCTTTTGTATTTGTCGGAGTTAATCTCCAAACCTAATGATGCGTCTATGTTATGCTTGTCGTTCTCTCCGAAATATTTGTTTGCGTCGAGCTGGAAGCGCAGTGTGTATGCCCGGTCACGGGTGGTGGTCTTGCTCAGCTCGCCGCCTTGTGGGCAGGTTGAGGTCTCAGGATACTCTATCGGCTCGCCGTAATTGCCTTTGCGAAGCATCGCAATGTGCTGTGTCTTCTCGCCCCACCAGCCTTCCAGGTCGGCATTCTGGTGAGTAACCGAGAGAATGGCGTTGGCATGCAGCCAGTCGGTGAACGTAAATCGCAGGTTGGTGTTGAATGTCATTGAGTTTGTCACCTGCTTGCGGCTGCTGTTTGCCATCTCATTCAGGATGTTGAAACTGTATTCATAGCCGTCGCTCGATTTTTTCTCATAGAAATAATATTCGCCGTTGTCATCGTAGGCTGGGATGGCACGGTTTGCCTGATATGCGTACTGCAGCGGGCTGAGGCTTTCCTGATAACCGTTGCGCTTGTAGTGGTAGCCGTTGAACGAGAATGATACGGTGAGCAACTTGCTGAAGGTGTTGTCGATGTTAAGCGCAAAGGTGTAGCGCTCGTTATTGTTTGCCTTTATCACGTCGCTGTCCTTGTTGTAGCCTATTGAGGCATAGTAGCGTGAACGCTCACTTCCACCGCTTACGCTTGTATTGTGGCTGGTGCTCCATGAGTCGCGCAGCAACAGGTCGAACCAGTCGGTGTTTCTGCCCTCGGCCTTGCCTACCTCGTCAACAAACTGGTTGTATGTGAGATTTCCTGCAAACATCTGTGTGAGCAGTCCCTCATACCCCACAGCAGCCATGCGGTACGGGTATTCATAGTGGTCGTGATACAGCTCTCGTGAGAACTGTATGCGCTCTTTTGATGTCATAACGTCGACGCTGCGGTCGGTATAGCGGGGGCGCAGTTTCATATTCACGTTCATGGTGTAGCTCACCTGTGGCTTTCCCTCAAAGCCACGCTTTGTTGTCACCACGATTACGCCGTTGGCTGCCTTTGTACCGTAGATAGCGGTGGCGGCAGCGTCTTTCAGCACGTCAATACGCTCAATGTCCTGAGGGTTGATACCGGCAATGGCGTTACCTATGCGGTTTACGTAGTCGGGGTCGTTAAGCTCCTCAGGAGCAATTTCCACAGGGTCGTTCATCACAATTCCGTCGACCACCCACAGAGGCTCACGGTTACCGATGAGCGTTGACGTTCCACGGATACGGATTTTTGGTGCTACGCCTATCTCACCGGAGACGTTGGTTACCATGAGGTCGGCTATTCTGCCTTCAAGCATCTGGTCGAGTGAACTCACGTCGGCGCGCTGAAGCTCATCCATTTTCACAGAAGTCACGGCACTTGTGAGTGAACGCTTGTCAAGAACCTGATAACCTGTCACCACCACGTCATCTATGCGTGTTGCCTCGTCTTCCATCGTTACGTGTGCAAAACTTCCCTTGCGGCATGTCACAGTGGCGGTCTTCATGCCGAGGTAGGAAATGGTGAGCTGTGCTTTGTCGGATTTTGCTGTTAAGGTGAAGTTTCCGTCCATGTCGGTTACGGCGTGGACCTTGTTGGCATGGTCGCGCACCACCGCTCCCACTACGGGCTCACCGTGGATGTCGCGTACATGTCCCCTTATTGCATTTTGCTGACTTTGCCCGTCGGCTTTCTGCTGTGCTGTCCTCACTGCTCCCTCGCTGAGGTAGACGTTTACAAACTGCCCGTCAACCTCATACTTCAGCGGAGTGCCGGCAAGCAGGATGTCGAGCGCCTGACGGATGCTCTTTGTGTTGACAGTCTTGCCGCTGACGGTGAACCTGCTCAGGTCGTCGTAGGAGAAAAGTATCTTGTAGCCCGATACCCTTTCCAGACGCTTGAGCGATGTGGTGAGCTTCTCACTCTTGATTTCCATCCTGATGGTCTTGCCTCCGGTCTGCGCCGCCGCGGTGAGCGGCTCGCCGGTGAGGGCTATCCCCAAGAGAAATCCTAACACGATTAACAATCTTCTCATATCTTATATTTTATAATGTTTTGCAAAACATAGCCGGTGTTTTTCTTTCACACCAACACAAAATATTCGTTTGAAGATTGCAAATGGGTACTTAAAATCTTTATTTTATTGAAAAAAGACTAAATTTTATCTGTTTTTCTGTCAAAACCCTACTTTCCAGCCCGCTATTTCACCACCACGGTGTTGCCCTGGCGGGTGACGCTGAGCTTTTTCATGCGGTTGAGCAGGGTGATGGCGTGGTCGATGTCGCCGTTGCGGTCGCAGAGGAAGTGGAAGCGGTAGTCCATCGCCTTGCGGTTGGCAAACACCACGCTCACGTTGTACCACCTGCCGAGGCTCTGCATGATTTCCGACAGGGGCTGGTCATCGAAATAGAAGAATCCCTCCTGCCAGTACACATATCCGTCTATGTCGACTGCGGTCTTTGTCATCTCGCCGCCTTCAGCCACGCTCACGTTGTCGCCGGGCACGAGCTGCTCCACGCGGCCGCTCCTGAGGTTTTTAACTGCCACTTTACCCTCTATGAGAGTTATCTTCGTCGGCTGACTGTCGTAGCTGGTGATGTTGAACTTGGTTCCGTGTACGGTGGTCTGCGTGCGTTCGGTCTCCACCACGAAGGGGCGGCTGCTGTCCTTTGTCACGTCGAAGTAGGCTTCGCCGTGGAGTCTTACAGTGCGCTGCGTGCCTTCAAACTTCGACGGATATTCCAGCCGGCTGTCGGCATTGAGAAACACTTTTGTGCCGTCGGCAAGTATCACCTCGATGTCCTTGCCCGTGGGGACGGTGAGCAGCTGTATGGAGTGTGAAGCGTGGAGTGTGGAGTGTTGAGTGTAGTCGAGCGTGTGGCGCGTAGCGGTGCCGCTTTGCGGGTCTTTTGCATTTTTGTCCTGTTCAAGATATTCAAAGTCGGTCACCTCGTCGTCGCCGTCCATCAGCGTGATAGGCTGGGGCGCATCTTTTGCCTCATACACTAAGTAGCCCTCGGGCAGACGACTCTCTTCTATCTGCCTCATCCACGAGAAAGCCAGCACGCACAGCAGCGTGGCGGCTATGCCTGTGATTGCGCCGATAATCATCGGCTTGTGGCTGTGCTGCCTTGGGGGCAGCTGCGCGGTGCCGCGTGACAGATGCCTCGCCGCAAACTTTTTCCATTCGTCACCGGCGTCTGGCGCGCGGTGTGACTGTTCCCTTTGCATGGCTTGCCGGCAGTCCAACAGCTCTCCGGCAAGGGCGCGTGTCTCCCCGTCGGCCATCATCCGGCTGATGTCCTCTGCCGACAGCGCGTCGTTTTCCTCCACAAAGTCAAGCGCATCGTCGTAGCTCTGTTTCCATTTGCTGTTTTCCTCAGTCATGTATTTGGTCTATTATTGTCAGTTTATTTCTATTGTATTCATTTATTAGTCGTTTCAGCCGGCGGTTTGGATAACCTATTTCAGGTTTTTAACATTCTCACGCAGATATTTCAGCGCTTTCATCACATGTTTTTTCACTGCATTGTCCGAGATTTCAAGCTCCTCTGCCACCTCTTTGTATTTTCTCCCGTTGATGAAGCACTCCTGCAGCACGAGCCGTGTGCGCGGCGGCAGCTGCCGTATAAGCGCCTGCAGCATTTCCACCCGCTGCTCGCGTTCCACGAGGTCGGTCTCCGCCATCCGCTCGTCCATCCTCATGCGCTCTGCCACAAAACGGTTGTGGATGGCATCGTGGCGCACATGGTCAATGCATTTGTTGCGGATATACGACAGCGAAAAGCCGCGCCAGCGCTGCAAGTCGTCCGTGCTGCACTGCGTCCACACGTGCTCGAAGGCGGCAGCCACGATGTCGCGGCATACCTCGTCGTTATTGACATAACGAAGTGCGAAATAAAAGAAACTCTGATAGTTTTCCTTGTAAAACTGTTCAAATACTTTTTCCTTTTCCACGTTACACGACCGGGCTTATGCCGAAATGCTGCTTATACGTGGTGCAAAGGTACAAATAAACGGGCGTAGGACAAAATAAATTTGGACATTTTTTTAGTCTTTCCCCGTATTTTTTTCGTCAGGCGGGGAGGCTAAAAAAAAATATCCGGATAATTTTTTCAAATTATGCGCATAATTTTTTCAAATCATGTACATAATTTTTTTGAAACCTGCGCAGAAAAATTTTCAGGTGCGGAGTGTGGGGCTTAAAGCTCTCGGTCTTAGGTTTTTATGTCAGTGCTCTTGGCTGCGTCGCAAACCGCAGGGCATGAAAAAGTCCGGCTGCGTGAACTGCGCGCGGCCGGACTTTGAATTTTCTTGTCATTTTATGCTGACGTTCTTCGTGGTGGTGTTTTTTATCACCGTGTCCGAGAACGCCTTTTTCTCGTCGTTCACATCGATATTTTCGAAATGGAAGTCGGAGAGGTCATACTTGTCGGACGTTCCCACGTCGAAGAAGTTGCGGCAGTCCATCCTGATGTCTTTCAGCACCACGTTGTGGCAGCGGCTCAGCGGCATGTCGGGACGGTTGTCGAGCTTGAAGAACTGAGTCCATGGACGGATAACGAGGAAGCTGCCCGTCTTGCCCGTGAAGTTCTCCACGCTCACGTATTCGTAGTGCTGCGGAGTGTCGGGGCGCATCTTGAACCATATCACGCGGTTGGCGCTCTTGGCGGTGCAGTTGCGCATTATGATGTTGCGGTCGTGTACGCTCTCGCTGCCGAGGGTCAGACAGCCGTGAACGGTTCCGTAGTTGCAGCCGTCTATGAGCACGCGCTCGCACGCGCCGTTGGTGGGGTCCTGGTCGGCAAACGTTCCCTTGCCGCCTTTCAGCACCACGGCGTCGTCGTTCACGTTCATGTAGCATCCGCTTATGAGAATGTCGTTGCATACGTCGATGTCGATGGCGTCGCTGCTCGGAGCCTTCAATCCCGATGTGGGGGCGTAGATGTAGCAGTCGAGGAAGCGCACATGGTCGCAGCGGTAGATGTGGTTGGTCCAGAACGGGCTGTTGATGAGGCGCACGTCCTGCACCGTCACGTTCTTGCAGTTGCTCAGGTAGGTCAGCCTCGGGCGCTGCGCGTCCTTGTTGGTGCACTCGCGGTTCCACTGGCGGCGAATCCAGAACTCGTCCCAATAGTGGTGACCGTTGCCGTTGATGGTGCCCTTGCCGCTGATGGTGAAGCCGTCCAGCCCGTCGGCGTTGATGAGCGCGGTGAAATACTTGCAGGTCTGCCCCTCAATGCGGGTCATGGCTATGGGAAAGTCGGCTATGCGCTCGCTGCCCTTGATGGTGCCGCCCTCGGCAACGTGCAAATGGGTGCCAGGCTTGAAGAACAGTGCTCCCGTGAGGAATGTTCCGCGAGGTATCACCACCACTCCGCCGCCGTCAGCGGCAGCGCGGTCGATAACCGCCTGAATCCGTGCGGTCTGCATCACTGTGCTGTCGCTAACCACTCCGTAGTCGGTGATTACATACTGCTTGCCGAGAGTGCTCACGTCCACCTTCGTGCGGTCCATGAACCATTTGTCCATCACTGTGCCGTCAGGCCAAAGTTCCTTCTTTTCTTTCTTGGCATTCAAATCTGTAGTCTGGGTTAAGAGCGCAAATAATAAAAGGAAATATGTTCCCTTACGCTTAATAATATTCATTGTCATAATCTTTTCTTTAATTTGTTTTTTCAATTAGTTTTATTTCCGAGTTGAGTCCCGATGGCACCGGTACCCAATCGTTGTATTTGGTCTTTTTATAGTTGATGTCCACTACGTTTATCTCCTTAAACTTGCGCCATTCCACGCCTTGGCGGTCCATCCACGCTATGCGGTTGGCAGGCAGGTTGGTCACCTCTATGCGAATCTCGTTCTTTCCTTTCTTCAGTGCATCTTTGCAATCAAGCACGAAAGGCACCGCCCACGCGCAGCCGATGTACTTGCCGTTGATGTACACACGCGCACTCTCACGCACGTCGCCGAGGTCAAT
>JAGAPI010000145.1 GCA_017623335.1 Prevotella sp. | reverse complement strand
TTTTTCTTAAGGAATTAAAGGGAGCTAAAAGGAGTTAAGGGGAGATAGAGGACAAATGTTATGAGCATATAACACATACGTCCTTTAACTTCTTCTATCTCCCCTTAACGCCTTTTATCTCCCTTTCTTAAAACAGTTTTGCTGGGTAAGTGCCGTTGTCAACAAGGCTCTGAATCTTATCCACCACACTCTGGCGGTCGGCGGCATAGGTCACTCCAAACCACTTGCTTGTGGTGTCAAGCACCTTCAACGTGGCAGTGCCGTCGTTGATGAGCTTGTCCACCATCAGCGGAATGAAAAACTCTGCCTTGAGGTTCTCCATGTCCTTCGGGTCGCTGAGGAACTCCTTGAAATAGCTTTCGGAGTGCTCGAAATAGTCGGGAGTAAAGCCCCACATGTTCATAGACACTGGCACATTCTCGCCACCCACCGGCTGCCATTCGCCATTTTCGTCCTTATACTTTATCTCGCCGTCGACACGCATAATCTCTGTGCGCTCCACCACATCGGTAAGATTGTCGTTGGCATCTTTGCCGCACACGCCGCGTGCCACGCTGCCGTTCTCGCTCAGCGTGTTGCCCACACGGAAGCCCACCATGGCGTAGTCGCCCTTAGCCCCCTCAGGCAGATTGGCGAGAAACTTGCCTATAGCCATGAACGCGTCGCGATTGTAGAAGTCATCGCAGTTGATTACGCAGAAAGGCTCTTTTATCGCATCCTTTGCCATCATCACGGCATGATTGGTTCCCCAAGGCTTTACGCGTCCTTCCGGACAGGTGAATCCCTCGGGCAGTTTGTCCAGTGCCTGGAAGCACAGCTCTGCCGGAATATGACCTTCGTACTTTGAAAGCACCTTGTCGCGGAATTCCTGCTCGAAATCCTTGCGGATTACAAACACTATCTTTCCGAATCCAGCCTGAATGGCATCGTAAATACTGTAGTCCATAATTGTTTCGCCATTAGGTCCCAGACCGTCAAGCTGTTTCAGACCTCCATAGCGGCTGCCCATTCCGGCAGCAAGTAGTAACAATGTTGGTTTCATAAATATCTTATTTGTTTTTGAGTTATATATTTGCAGTATTTTTAAATTTCCGTTACAAAAGTAATAATAATTTTATAAATAATGGACAGCAGAACGGTATTTCTGTCCTGTGTTAACTTTTTTTAGTGCCACGCATCACATCACCGTATACTGTATTCCCACAGCCAGGCATATTATATCCTTGAGCGGAATGCTGGAATTGAGAAATTTCTGGCGCACATACAGGTCGCATGTAGACACACCGTAGTAAACCGAGAACTTATCGGCAAGATAGCGTTTTTCCGTTGGGATGTGAATAGTCACTTTCTGCCCTAAGCCTACGTGAAAGCGCATCTTGCTCGAAAATCCGTAATATCCTTTTGGATAGCGGTCGGGCTCCTTAGTCCAGAAATCGCTGCTGAGAATGGAGTTTATGAACACGGTGCAATAAAGAGGCTCCACACTCAGCAGACGGTTGAGCCTGATGCTCCATGGGATATAAATCTGTTTCAATGTGAACGACCAATACTCGTCGGGGGTGTGGTTCTTTGGCAGATACCCCATCATCACATGCGTCTCCCACTGCTGGCGTTTGCCATATCCCCACCCCACGCCTACTGACAGCATGCCTATATCGCCGGCATACTGCAGCGTATATTTGTTGGGCACAAGCGAAGCCCACCGTCTCATATATCTGTCTATGCGCTTGTGGTATTTCTCGTTCACCATACGCTCTATCTCACAGCTGTCAGCTTTGGATTTCAATGTCGTGTCGGCAATGCAATCACCTGTCACACAGCAATTTTCTTTAATGTCCTGTGACATTGCCGCGGTGCAGCACACAATGAGCCCCATCACGGTCACGCTAATCTTAGTAAACAATTCTGTCATAGCCGTATCCGTCTTTAGTTATGGTGAAAATATAATAAACCCGTTTCGACATGTCTGTACAGCCGTAATACGTCATGCCATTTCCGAATATATCACGAATATCATCGCAGTGATTGTGACCGTTCACACAAAAAGCATGCTTCTTGGCTCCGCTGTCGCCTATACCCGAGTCGTAGACTTCGGCATTTTCGCCTGCTCCGGGAAACTGCTCAAGATAGTAATTGAACACGTGCGTGAGATTGTTGTTGAACTGCTCGTCACCAGGGCGTGAGTGCATCACCGCCACAGTGTGTACAATCGAGTCGGCGGTCTGCTCATTGAGAACAAGCACGCTGTCTTTGTCTGCCTCTATAAATTTCAAATCGGGCACGGGATTGGAATAATCATACTCCAGCGCCACAGTGTTTAGACAGATAAAATGCACAAAACCGGCATTAAACGAAAAGTTGGGATTGCCATACATATATTTAAAAGTGTACTCTCCGCTACCCAGACAGTCGTGGTTGCCGATTACCGCCACATAGGGCAGGCGGGAGGCTTCCAGTATATCGCGGCACCACACAAATTCCTTGGGCAACCCGAAGTCGCTCTGGTCGCCGCCATGAATGATAAAATCGACGTTGCCGCGTTTCCTTATGTCGGCAATGGCATCCTTCAGCTCGTCGACGCTGCCCTGAGTATCAGTGACAAAGGCAAAACGTATCACGCTCTTATCCTTGCACTGCCGTTCTATCTGCTTGATACTCTCGGCATGAATGTTGGTCCTGCCGTTGATGTCGGTGCTATAGGGATGATACTCAAACAGGTCACAAGCCGACAGCATCATACAGGCAAAACAACCAACAAAGCCATGCACCACTGCGTTTCTTTCCATACCTTATTATATATTCTTTGTTACATTATCACATTTATATTGTTACGTTGTCACGTACAACGGCCATCTACAAAACTCAGCAGACGCGTTTCAGTTTGCAAAGTTACGCTTTTTTTTTGAGAAAAAGAAATAATCCTCACTTTTTTGGCATTTACAATTGATAATCACCTAAAACAAGATTAAGAATTACCCAAAACAAAA
>JAGAPI010000144.1 GCA_017623335.1 Prevotella sp. | reverse complement strand
TTCCGTGCCCCCACCCTGAAGGAGATGTACATGAACTTCGACATGGCTGGCATACAGATGATTTACGGAAATCCTGACCTGAAGCCTGAGAAGAGCCACAACTGGAACGTTGCGCTGGAGCACTACGGTAAGACCGAGGGTACACTTGGCGGCAGCTACAGCATGACGCTCACTGGATATCTTAACAAGTACAACCGCCGTATCACCACCACCGACTTTGCCGGCGACGACACCCGTGAGGAGGGTGCCATATACTGCAATGAGGACGGAGTGACCGTGTCGGGCATCGACTTCAACGTGCAGTACCGTTCTGACATGGGGCTCGGGCTGAAGGCAAGCTACAACTATCTGCACACAAGCGGCAATACCGTGGAATCGCAGTTCTCACAGCCACGTCCGCACACTGCCACATGGCGCATTGACTACGGCAAACAGCTTTGCAGTGCCTACGGTTTCAACGCCGCCATATCAGGACGCTTCCTATCAGCACCCCAAACAAAGCTCGACACCGACGGTGCCTACTCGCTGTGGAAATTCACTTTGCAGCAGGACATAGCGCAGGGAATAAGGGTGAACCTTATCGTTGACAACCTGCTCAACTATCGTCCCAAGGTATATCATTGGAACTCTGCACCCACCACAGGAACATCGTGGTCGCTCGGAGTGTCGCTCGACCTTGACAAACTGATTTGAAAATTAAAAAATTATGTATTTCGGGCACAGTGCTCAAAATACATAATTTTTGCATAAATATTTGGTTCTTTAATAAAATCTTTGTACCTTTGCACACAAAACTTATCATTTATGGCAGAAAAGTTACAGAGACTGATGGCACCGGTGCTTAGTCTGCGCTGGTGGCAAAGCTGGATTGGGATATTTGCCGGCTGCACGATAATGGCAGCAGGCTATGTGTTTTTCATCAACCCCTACAACATTGTCCCCGGTGGAGTCTACGGCGCAAGCATCGTAATGCACAACATCTTCCCAGGAATTCAGGTGGGTACGTTTGGATATATGTTCGACATTCCGCTGCTCGTGCTTTCCGTGCTGCTGCTCGGCTCCAAGCTCGGCTCACGTACCATCGTGGCAGCTTTGACCACCCCTGCTATAATGAACCTCATGTCGGCACTCGCCTACCCCACCAAGGAGGCTCTCCAGACACTCGACCCGTCGCAGCTGCTCGGCGGCAGCATGGACATGACCCAGCATCTTATGCTCACCTGTATCATCGGTGCAGTGATTATCGGCATTGGCGGCGGTATGGTTGTAAGATGCCAGGCAACCACGGGCGGCAGCGACATCGTGGCAATGATTCTGCAAAAATACTTCGGCATACGCTTCAGCAATGCCATCCTCATGGTCGACGGGCTTGTAGTGTCGTTCGGACTCGTGGTCATCGGTTTCGGACTGGGCACTGCCAGCGACACCACACAGCCTTCATGGCACCTGTCGTTCTACTCGCTCATCTCCATCTACATCATCAGCCGAGTCATCGCCTACGTCATCAACGGTGCAAAGGACGACAAACTGATATTCGTAATCAGCGACAAGAACATGACGCTGCTCCACGACTTTATACTGAAGGATATGGACCGCACCGCAACCATCATCAAAAGCAGCGGGCTCTACACCAAAGCCGACAAGGAGATGCTCTTTTTAGTTGTAAAACAAAAAGAGGCAGCTGGCGTAAAACAAGTTGTGAAAGAGGCAGACCCGCAGGCGTTTGTGGTCATCACCGATGCCTACGACACTTACGGCGATGGTTGGAAACCGCTACCATCGAAAGACGAGATACATCCAGAGTAAGGATGTATCTCGTCTTTTTTATTTTCGCTAAGCAATGAGCAGAGAAAAATATTCACAATGCCATGGGAGAACAAATACATGCTATTTTCCCAAATTCATTTTAATAGTCTTACCAGGGAATATGGTCAGGTTAGCTGTTCCGTTTTTCTTAATGTCCACATCGTGATAGCATGTATCCACTATCACCTTACCGTCAATCTGGATTACGCCCCACTGCTGCGGGTACAGCTCCACGGCGCAATAGTCACCCACAGGATTCTTGACGTTACGGTAGATGGGAGGCACTATCACCCGTCCGTCAAGCCTCAGTCCCCATTTATCGCCTGAGCGGAAAGGCTCGACATCACGCAGCTGCATCAGCCGTTTTCTCTGTTTCTCCGTCTGCTCCCGCTCTTCCTTCTTCTTTGCTTTCTCATCCAACCGTTTCATTTCAGATTTAAGTTTCAATATCTCTTCATTATCTTTCTCACTGCCGATGTAACGTTTCTTCTTGCCGTTCTCCACGTGGTAAT
>JAGAPI010000143.1 GCA_017623335.1 Prevotella sp. | reverse complement strand
TCATTTTTTCATGCAAAAGTTTTGTGGTGTCAGAAAATATAATTAATTTTGCATCTGTTTCATCGAAATTTTATGATAAAAAGACATGGTAAAAAGTTTGTTTTTTGACATAGACGGCACATTGGTCAGCTTTAAGACTCATGAGATACCGCAGTCAACGGTTGAGGCATTGACAATGGCGAAGGAGAATGGGGTAGGGGTGTATATTTCCACGGGACGCCCAATACCAATCATAACAAACCTTGGGGCGATAGAGCATCTTATCGACGGCTATGTCACCACCAATGGCGCGTTGTGCATCATTGGCAACAGGACAATCTGCTGCAACGCCATACCGCCAGAGGATGTGACGGCACTGATTACGCGTGCTGATGCCTATGACTTTGCCTGCATTGTGGTGGGTGAGCGCGACATCTCGGTGTATAACTATAAGGATGTGGTGGCGGATGTGTTTCTGAAAGAGATAAATGTGAAGGGGATGGACCACATGCCGCCGGTGGAGCAGGTGCTGATAGAACAGAGAATCCTGCAGCTCACTCCGTTTGTGGGCAGCGACTACGAGAAACAGTTGATGCATGACATGCCGCATTGTATTTCGGGGCGCTGGCATCCGGCGTTTACCGACATCACAGCCGCAACGGCAGGAAAGGACAACGGCATGAAATCTGTGGTGGAATATCTCGGCATTAATCTTGGCGAGACCATGGCGTTTGGCGACGGCGGCAATGACATATCAATAATCAAAGCCGCCGGAATAGGTGTGGCAATGGGAAATGCTGGCGACGATGTGAAAGCTGTTGCCGACTATGTCACTGCGAGTGTGGATGATGACGGTGTGAGAAATGCGCTGAAGCACTTCGGAGTGATTTAAGGCAATAAGAAAAAACTTGTCTTATCTTCTAAAAAGTTGACAATGTAACATCAATTTTTTAGAGGATAAGACGCAAGTGACTGAGTTAAAATAGCAGAGCGCAAAAAACTGGGCACTACATCAGCGTCAGTGTGTAGAGATATACCACTGAGGCGGGAATTGCCAGCAGCGATGAGTCGAAACGGTCGAGCATTCCGCCGTGACCGGGCAGAATGTTGCCGCTGTCCTTTATGCCTACGGTGCGCTTGAAAAGACTCTCCACAAGGTCGCCCCATGTGCCGAACACCACGATGACAAGCCCGAGTCCCATCCACTGCACGGTGCTCATGCCTGCAGTGTCGTAGCCATAGGCACTGAGCAATGACGATATGCCTGCAGCCGCAGCCATCACAAAGACCGCTCCGCCGATGCTGCCCTCCCAGCTTTTGCCCGGGCTGACACGGGGAAAGAGCTTGTGTCTGCCCAAAAGACTGCCGCAGCAATAGGCACCGGTGTCGTTGATCCAAAGAAACACAAACACGCTCAGCGGCAGCAGATAGCTGTAAGCCACGTCGCCGGCAGACGTAGGACGGAAAGCCAGCACATTGATTAGCGACAGAGGCAAGGCTATGTAGAGCTGGCTCATCATGGTGTATGCCCAGTTTGCCACCGGGTCCTCAGCCTTGGTATAGAGCTCTGACACAAGCAGATAGATTAGTGTCACAAGATATGGAATGAACACCGCCGAAGGGGTGATGCCGCTGTTGTAGCCAGTCATGGCAAAGAAGAAATAGACTCCTGCCACGGTGCAGATGAAGCGGTTTACCGATATTGCGGCACACCCGTTGACGATGCCTGTAAACTCCCACACGGCGAATCCTGTGATAAAGGCAAACAGCAGTGCCATAGCCTGCGGGTTGAGGAAACTCACCACTACGGCAGTCACAAAGAATATGCCCGTGATGGTGCGTACTATCAGATTTTTCTGTTTGTCACTCATTGTCTTTTTCTTTATTTTCGCTGTCCGACGTTTCCGCATTCTCTGCGTT
>JAGAPI010000025.1 GCA_017623335.1 Prevotella sp. | reverse complement strand
TTTAGGTGTGAGCGCAGCCACAGAGTCAATTACAATTATGTCGATAGCCGACGAGCGTATCAGCTGGTCGGCAATCTCCAGAGCCTGCTCGCCGTTGTCGGGCTGCGAAATCCACAGATTGTCAACGTCAACGCCCAGCTTTTCGGCATAGAAGCGGTCGAACGCATGCTCGGCGTCGATAAACGCCGCAATGCCTCCGGCTTTCTGTGCCTCGACAATGGCATGGATGGCGAGCGTGGTCTTACCCGACGACTCAGGACCGTAAATCTCAATTATTCTGCCTTTGGGATAGCCGCCCACACCGAGGGCTTGGTTGAGCGCAATGCTGCCCGTGGGAATCACCTCTACATTCTCCACGTTCTCATCGCCCATGCGCATTACGGTGCCCTTGCCAAAGTCTTTCTCTATCTTTGCCATTGCGGCTTGCAGGGCCTTCAGCTTACCCTCCTGTGCTGACATTGCAGCCTCGTCTTTTTCCTTTGCCATTTTTTTTCAGTATTTATTTTTATTGTTTTTTTTATTTTTTAATTGGGCTTATTGGGCTAATAGGGCTAATAGGGCTTATTGGAACCTATTGACCTAATAATTCTTCACTCTTCATTGACTTCGTCGATTTTCGGCTGCACCTCGGAAAAGCTCAAGCGAGCTTGGCTCTCCACTCGGTTTGCACGAAAATTCTTCACTCTTCATTTTATCTCCTCGCTCCTTATTCCCAGCGCATTCATTACCGAGTAGCCGAGAATTTCCTGCCTGAAGTTGCCTCCCGGCATGGGCTGCATCGAGAACACGGTGATGCGCTTTTCGTCGTCGGCATGGCGCAGAGTGTCCTTCACCTTTGGGTAGTCGTCATCCGCCGCCACCACCATCAGCCGTTTCACTTCCTTGGCGTTGCTTATCACCTGAAGCGACTCAATGAGCAGGCCGTCGCCCGATGGCAGGCTGTCCTCTATGGTGAGCGACGATATCAGAAATTCGCCCAGATGGTCCTTGAAAGCCTTTCCGTCGAGCTGCGATTCAAATTCGCCGGGAGTGAAATTCTTCATCTCCCTGGTCTCCTTGCGGTGGATGAGCACCACCTGTATCTCGTTGTCACCCTCGCGCAGTCCGCCGTCAAGAGCCACACAGTCGGCCCAGCGGGCAAAGTCTGCCTGCGGAATCCTGCGCCCTATCATACGCTCAAAATTTACTGTAAGATTGAATGCCACGCTGTCCAAATAGTCTGCATCGGCAAGTATGACATTCGATTTCCATTGTTCGTTGCTAACGTTTGTGTTCATGGGTGCAAAATTACAAAAATAGTATGTAAACACCAAAAAAAAATAATTAAAAAAACTTAGTTTCGTTTTGTAGTCTCAATAAATAAACGTACTTTTGCAGATTATGAAGAATTTGATTACTCAGACTATAGATTTTCTCACTGTCGGCATCTGGCACGTTGCGCCCGGGGAGCTGCCGGCATGGCGCCGTGCGCTCTACGACATCATCAAGAAGCTCATCATCACGGTGAGGTTTTTCACCACCAAGATGGTAATGCGCCAGGCTTCGGCACTCACCTATTCCACGCTGCTTGCCATAGTGCCCATCTTCGCCGTGGTGTTTGCCATAGCCCGCGGTTTCGGCTACAACAAGTATATTGAGGAATGGTTCCGCAGTGCGTTTGAGTCGCAGCCTCAGGCAGCCGACGTAATCGTGGGCTTTGTCAACAGCTATCTGGTTCACACCAAGAGCGGCGTGGTGCTGGGAGTGGGACTGCTGTTCATGCTCTACACCGTGCTGATGCTTGTGAACAACGTTGAGATTACGTTCAACGACATCTGGCAGGTGAAGAAGCAGCGCAGCATATTCCGCATGTTCACCGACTATCTTGCCATGCTCCTGCTGTTTCCCATAGCCATAGTGCTCACGTCGGGCATCTCCATCTTCATAGCCACGGTGGCAGACAATCTTCCCGACTATATGCTTTTAGGACCGTTCATGAGGTGGTGCATATCCATGCTGCCCTATCTATTTATGTCGGTGATGTTCATCGGGCTTTACCTTTTCATGCCCAACACCCATGTCAAGCTGCGCCATGTCATCATTCCCGGCGTCATTGCCGGCACCGCCATGCAATGGCTCCAGCTGTTCTACATCCATTCGCAGATGTGGGTGAGCGGCTACAACGCCATCTACGGCTCGTTTGCCGCCCTGCCGCTGTTTATGCTGTGGGTGCAGATTTCGTGGACTATCTGCCTGTTCGGTGCCACACTGAGCTACGCCAACCAGAATCTGAGCTACTACGACCGCGACGCCAAGACCTCTGACATCAGCCACCGCTACCAACTGTTGCTCTGCACCGTGCTCGCCTCGCACATCTGCCGGCGCTTCGACAAAGGACTG
>JAGAPI010000142.1 GCA_017623335.1 Prevotella sp. | reverse complement strand
GAAGATAATGCAGACGGCAATAGGCAACGTTCGTGCCGAGATTTGCCATTCATCCGATGAACGGTTCCTTGCGGTGCAGCTGTTCCGCTTTGCCGATTTCCGCTATCATCCGCTTACAGACATTAAATATTATAAGGACAGTCAGGCGGAAAAAGTGGGGTACTTGCTGCAGGTTTAATAAAGCAGGAAGTGTAAAGATATAATTAGGCACGGATTACACGTAATAATCCGTGCCTAATTTATGTCATCTTTATTTGCTCGCACTTTCCAGCATCGCCTCTACCGCAGCCGGGTCGTGACCGGCAAACATTATCTCGCCCTTGTCGTTGATGACCAGCATATAGGGAATGCCGTGAATGTTGTAAACCTCTGTGACAGGCTTTGCAAGGTCGGTTGGCAGGCATAGCTGTGTCCACTCCATCTTCTCCTGCTCCATTGCCTTGCGCCAGTCGGCATCCTTACGGTCGAGCGACACGGCAAGGAAGTTTACCTTTTTATATTTTTTCCACATTTCACGAACATGGGGAATGGCAGCACGGCACGGACCGCACCATGATGCCCAGAAGTCAATCACAGCCCATTCGCCAGACTTCACCCATTCCGAAGCCTTGTGTTTCGTATTGTCGGGAGCAAGGGCAGTGAAGTCTGTCCAAAGAGTGTTACGCAGATGCTTGCGGTTCTCGTCAATGCCCTTCTTCAGAGCGGCAAGCCTCACCTTGTCGGCGGCAGGCTGTACCGATGCCCAGATGTCGTCAAGCTCTTTGGCTGTGTAAGCATACTGCTCCTCCATGGCTGCGCACCATTTATAGAGACTGATGGCGTATGTAGGATGCAGCTCAATAAACTTGCGGTTGGCTTCGTTGTAGGCTTTTTCTGCATTATCGAAAATCTTTTCGAGCTGAGCCTCACGTTCTGCTGTGCGTCCTGGCTCTCTTGCCACCCACAGATTGTAGTGGGCAATGCTCTTGGCAATCTCCAGCGGACGCATGGCGGCACGGTATTCTAAGTGTTCTTTCTGTGTGGTGCCGCCGCTGATTTTCAGACGCGCCTCACGTTGCAGTCCCATGGGACCGAAACAGAACGACGGCGGCAGACTGTCAACATGTTCCGCCTCAATGGTTACGTTGCTGTTGTCGAGCATCAGTTCGATGGAGCTATCCATTAGGTCCTTCTCTTCGTTGCCGGTTTCAAATGTTATCTCGCACATCGTGGGAGAACTGACGGTGCCCGTGATACGGAACGTACCGTCGGCAGCCACTCCCTCGGCAATCTTATCTCTGCCACGTTCGCTGGTCTCCACCTTTATGGGGGTGCCCTGTTTCAGTCCGGGAATCCTGCCCTCAATTACAAACTGCTGGGCATTTATGCCGCAAACGCACAGCAGTGCTGCGGCAATGGAAAAAATCTTTTTCATATATTCTTTATTTTATTGCTTTTTCCAGATAGTCACTCATTGCATCAGGCTTATGTGTTGACACAACAATCTCGCCGTCGGCGTTGAGCAGGATGAGTCTTGGTATCGACGTGATGTAGTAAGCCCGTGCAGCAGGCTCCATCTGGTCCTTGGCGAGCCACAGCTGAGTCCACTCCATCTTCTCCTGCTCCATAGCCTTGCGCCACGCCGGCTCCTTCTCATCAAGCGAGATGCTCAGTACGTTCAGTTTGCCTTTATACCTATTATATAATTCGCGCACGTGAGGGATGGCGGCTCGGCACGGACCGCACCACGATGCCCAGAAGTCGATGAAGGTGTATTTGCCCGGCTGCACATAGTCCGACAGATGTTTCACCTGTTTGTCGGTGGTGGTTACGGCAAAGTCGGTGAACTTATTGCT
>JAGAPI010000141.1 GCA_017623335.1 Prevotella sp. | reverse complement strand
TGGAACGGCGCAATACTTGCCGGCGACCTGAGAACCATGCTCAACTTCGGCAATCCCTCATGGGGAATGATGGCTCTGCTGGGCAACTCCAACTCGATGCGAGGTTATTATGAGGGACGTTATCGCGACAAACATAAGATTGAGGCTCAGCTTGAGCTTCGCCAGCATGTGTGGCGGCGCAACGGCGTTGTTGCCTGGGTGGGAGCGGGCACGGTGTTCCCGAAGTTCAGTCAGCTGCGTGCCGACAGGATTCTGCCCAACTACGGCATAGGTTACCGCTGGGAGTTCAAGAAGAATGTAAACGTTAGGCTCGACTATGGTTTCGGCAAATCTGGACAGAGCGGTTTCCTGTTTAATATCAATGAGGCGTTTTAAAGTGAAGAGTGAAGAATGAAGATAAAAATAATTAATCCCGAGTTTGTATATTGGCTAACTGTGACATTGCTCATGCTGCCCAATGTGGCGCTGTGCTTCACCGAGGGCATGAGTCCCATAGCCTGTGTTGCCAACATCG
Organism: Prevotella sp.; assembly: GCA_017623335.1. The sequence goes on along the minus strand of JAGAPI010000141.1, from coordinate 10,331 downwards.
TGCTGCCGTTGGGCGTGTATATGTGGCTGATGACACTTGCCGCCAAACCCGGTAAGATGATTTGGGCGTTGTTTCCGCTTATATTCTTTGCCGCGTTTCAGCTTGTGCTGCTCTATCTGTTTGGGCAGGGTGTGATATCAGTCGATATGTTTCTCAATGTTGTGACTTCCAATTCCGACGAGATATTTGAGTTGCTCGACAATCTCATTCCCGCCGTGGCTGGAGTGTTTATCATCTATCTGCCGCTGCTCGCCATCGGCATTGCCTCAATCCGCAGCAACGTCACGGCCGTAAAGCCTTTAAGCCGTCATCGCAACATTGCACAGTATACTGTTACAGGAGGATTAGTAGTCCTGGGTATAGCTGCTTCTTCCGACAGAAATTACAGCATTCTCAACAACCTCTATCCCGTGAACGCCTGTTATAATCTTTGTCTTGCCGTAGATCGCAGCTGGGTGTCGGCGCATTACAAGGAGGCATCTGCCGATTTCTGGTTTCATTCACGCTCCGTGCATCCAGCCGACAGTGCCGAGGTGTATGTGATGGTGATAGGAGAGACAGCCCGTGCCCATAATTTCGGACTGTACGGATACAGCCGCAACACCACTCCGTTCTTGGGCAAAACCAATGGCATCGTGGCTTTCAACAACGCCGTTACGCAATCGAACACCACCCACAAGAGTGTGCCGATGTTGCTCTCCGCCGCCACTGCCGATGACTACCGCCGGCTATATCATGAGCAGGGCATACTGTCTGCTTTTCGCGAGGCGGGCTTCTTCACAGCTTTCTTCTCCAACCAGCTGCCCAATCATTCGTTTATCGACTTCCTTGGCGAGCAGGCTGACACTTGTGTGTTTTTGAAGAAACAGACAAAGAAGAAAATTAATGTTTACGACGGCGAGCTGCTCTCTATGGTGAGTCGGCTTTTGTCGCACGGCAGGCGAAAGGTGTTCGTGGTGCTCCACACCTACGGCTCGCACTTTGAATACCGCGAGCGCTATCCCAAGTCAATGGCTTACTACCGTCCTGACGACAAGACCGAGGCCCGATATGAAAACCGCCAAAGCCTGATGAATGCCTACGACAACACCATACGCTACACTGACTATGTGCTTCACTGTCTGACGCAAATCCTTGAGCGCCATGGAGGAACCTGTGCCATGCTCTACACCAGCGACCATGGTGAGAACATTTTTGATGATGACCGCCGCCTGTTCCTTCATGCCTCGCCAAAGGCTTCGGAATACGAGCTTCGCGTGCCTTTTATCGTATGGCAGTCGGAGGCTCATCGCCGCCAGTTCACTGCTGTCACCGCCGCCCTTGTTGCCAACCGTGGCAAGCAGGTTCAGACCAGCGTGTCGGCTTTTCACACCATGCTCACGCTTGGCGGCATCTCAACGCCTGTCTGCGATTCTGCCGCCTCCGTGGCGTCTCTCGGTTATCGCCCCCGTGAGCTGCACTATCTCACCGACCACAACGAGCCGATACCGATGGTGATAAAATAAAAAAACAAAGGCGGCAATCCCTAATGACTGGACTGTCGCCTTTTATTATTTGTGATTTCTGTTTATATCACAGTATTAAGCTTTTGTTATGCCTCGTCCTCAACGGCAGCCTGCGCCGCAGCAAGGCGTGCGATAGGCACACGGAACGGAGAGCAGGAAGCATAGTTCATACCAACCTTTGCGCAGAACTTCACTGAGCTTGGCTCACCGCCGTGCTCACCGCAGATACCGGTGCGCATTCCCGGACGAACCGAGCGGCCCTTCTCTACGGCAGTCTGGATGAGCTGGCCTACGCCGTGCTGGTCGAGAACCTGGAACGGGTCAACCTTCAGAATCTTCTTCTCCAGATAAACTGGGAGGAAGCTTGCGATGTCGTCGCGAGAATAACCGAAGGTCATCTGTGTGAGGTCGTTGGTACCGAATGAGAAGTACTCAGCCTCGGTGGCGATGCGGTCGGCAGTGAGGGCTGCGCGTGGAATCTCAATCATTGTACCAATCTCGAACTCCACCTCGATGCCCTGCTCCTCGAATACCTTGGCAGCCACCTTCTTGATGATTTCCTTCTGCTGCTTCAGCTCGTAGAGGATACCGATGAGCGGAACCATAATCTCTGGCATTGGATTCTTGCCCTCCTTCTTCAGCTCGCAGGCTGCGGTAAGGATGGCGCGGGTCTGCATGGCTGTAATCTCAGGGAATGTGATGCCCAGACGGCAGCCACGGTGACCGAGCATTGGGTTGTTCTCTGCGAGAGAGTCAACACGGCGCTGGATGGTCTTGAGGTCTACGCCCATCTCCTTAGCCATGGTCTTCTGACCTTCCAGATCGTGTGGTACGAACTCGTGGAGTGGCGGATCGAGCAGGCGGATGTTAACAGGGCAGCCGTCCATTGCCTCAAGGATTACCTTGAAGTCTGCCTTCTGATAAGGCAGCAGTTTCTCAAGAGCCTTCTCGCGGCCCTCAGCGGTCTCCGAGAGAATCATCTCACGCATTGCGATAATCTTCTTGTCCTCGAAGAACATGTGCTCGGTACGTGTAAGACCGATACCCTTTGCACCGAACTCGCGAGCCACGCGTGCATCGTGAGGAGTGTCGGCGTTGGTGCGAACCTGCAGCTTGGTGTATTTGTCGCAGAGGTCCATCAGAGCCTTGAAGTCTCCGCTCAGCTCGGCAGCCTTTGTGGGCACCTCGCCTGCGTAAACCTGACCTGTGGTACCGTTGAGCGAGATATAGTCGCCCTCCTTGTAAACCACGTTCTCAATCTCCACGGTGCGTGCCTTGTAGTCAACATTGATGGCACCAGCACCCGAAACGCAGCACTTGCCCATACCGCGAGCCACAACGGCTGCGTGAGAAGTCATACCGCCGCGTGCGGTGAGAATACCCTCGGCGCTTGCCATACCGGCGAGGTCCTCAGGCGAAGTCTCGATACGTACCATGATAACCTTGTGACCGTCAGCGTGCCACTGCTGTGCGTCGTCGGCGAAGAATACAATCTGACCGCAGGCGGCGCCCGGTGATGCAGGCAGACCCTGGGTGATGACCTTGGCGTTCTTCAGCGCCTCTTTGTCGAATACAGGGTGAAGCAGCTCGTCGAGCTTCTGAGGCTCGCAGCGCAGCAGCGCGGTCTTCTCGTCGATAAGTCCCTCGCGAACCAAGTCCATGGCAATCTTAACCATGGCAGTACCAGTGCGCTTGCCGTTACGTGTCTGGAGGAACCACAGTTTACCCTCCTGAACGGTGAACTCCATGTCCTGCATGTCGCGGTAGTGATGCTCCAGCTTGTCCTGCAGAGCGTTAAGCTCGGCATAAATCTCAGGCATTGCCTCCTCCATTGAAGGATATTTAGCCACGCGCTCCTCCTCAGAGATGCCTGCGCGCTCAGCCCAGCGCTGAGAGCCGATTTTTGTAATCTGCTGCGGTGTGCGGATACCTGCCACAACGTCCTCGCCCTGTGCGTTCACAAGATACTCGCCGTTGAAGAGGTTCTCGCCGTTGCCGGCGTCACGGCTGAAGCATACACCTGTTGCAGATGTGTCGCCCATGTTTCCGAATACCATTGCCATAACCGAAACGGCTGTTCCCCACTCGTCAGGAATACCCTCCATCTTGCGGTAGAGGATGGCGCGCTCGTTCATCCAGCTGCGGAACACAGCACAGATGGCGCCCCACATCTGCTCCATCGGGTCTGTTGGGAAGTCGCTGCCGGTCTGCTCCTTGATGGCTGCCTTGAAGCGCTTCACCAGCTCTTTCAGCTCGTCTACGCTCAGGTCCTTGTCAAGCTTAACGCCGCGGATAGCCTTCACCTCCTCGATAATCTTCTCAAACGGGTCGATGTCTTCCTTGTTCACTGGCTTCATGCCCAGCACCACGTCACCATACATCTGTACGAAGCGGCGGTAGGAGTCGTAAACAAAGTGTGGGTTGTTGGTCTTGCGCACCATACCCTCAGCCACCTCGTCGTTGAGACCAAGGTTGAGGATGGTGTCCATCATGCCCGGCATTGAGGCGCGGGCACCTGAGCGTACCGACACGAGCAGAGGATTCTCTACGTCGCCGAACTTGCAGTTCATCAGACCCTCGACATGCTTCACGGCTGCGTTAACTTCGTCCTGCAGCAGCTCCACAATCTTGTCCTGACCCACCTCGTAATATTCGTTACATGTGTCGGTGGTGATTGTAAAACCTGGAGGAACCGGCACACCTATAAGGTTCATCTCGGCAAGGTTCGCGCCCTTGCCGCCAAGTGCCTCACGCATCTGTGCGTTACCCTCGGCTTGTCCGTTGCCAAAGGTATAAACTCTTTTCTTGCTCATAAGTTAGTTTATATAAATTATGTTTTTAATGTTAATTTTCATTGTGCAAATATAGTGACTTTTTCTTAATTATGCAAGAAAAACATGAATTTTTGTCATTCCCAGCTTACATTTTTGCCACTTTCGGCACTTTTTCGGACGTTTTTCGCCATTATTCCGCTAAAAAGTTGTACTTTTGCACTGTGAAACCAAGTTTTAACAAATACAAAAAATAGTGTAAACGTTTACGTAATGAGAATAAAAAGATTGTTTTTTATCATGGCTTCAATGCTTATCATCATGCCTGCATTTTCCAAGTCAAAGGTGGTGCAGATAAAGATTGTAGAGACGAGTGACGTCCACGGATGTTTCTTTCCCTACGACTTCACGGAGGGAAAAGAGAAAAAAGGCTCGCTGGCGCGCGTCAGCTCCTATCTGCAGAAGCAGCGCCACAAGTTTGGCAATAATCTGATACTGCTCGAAAACGGCGACATCCTGCAGGGCCAGCCCACATGCTTTTTTTATAATTATATTAATAAGGTGGGAAACAATGTTGCGAGCGACGTGGTGAACTATCTCGGATATGACGCCCAGTGTTTCGGCAATCACGATGTGGAGACCGGGCATAAGGTGTACGACAAATGGGTGAGCGAGCTGAAATGCCCAGTGCTTGGAGCCAACATCATCGACATCAGGACCAATGAGCCATACGTGAAACCCTATACGACGTTCAGCCGCGACGGAGTGAAGGTGGCGGTAATAGGAATGCTCACTCCTGCCATACCAAACTGGCTTACGGAAGAGCTGTGGAGCGGACTGCGATTCGACGACATCAGAAAAAGCGCGGAGCAGTGGGTTAAGACAGTGCGCGAAAAGGAGAATCCCGACGTGGTGGTGATGCTTCTGCACAGCGGATGGGACGGCGGAATAAATACCCCCGACTATGTGGAGGACGAGGCAAAGGCGGTGGCAGAGCAGGTGCCGGGCATCGACATCGTAATGTACGGTCACGACCACAGGGCTCGCAAGGAGTATGTGCGCAACGCCGACGGCACCGACGTGCTGTGTCTCGACCCGGCGAACAACGCCCTCAACGTGGCGGAGGCTACCATAACCATTGAGATGGACAAGAAGGGCAGGATTAAGAAGAAGGTAATCACGGGCGACGTGGTGGACATCACGGGCGAGCCTGTCGAAGAGCGTTTCATGACTGCGTTCAAACAGCAGATAGAGACCGTGAAAAACTTTGTGGACATCGAGCTTGGCACATTCACCGCCGCCATGTACTCGCGCGACGGCTTCTTCGGCTCGTCGCCTTTCATCGATCTGATACACAACATCCAGCTGAGCGTGGTCGACGCCGAGATTTCAATGAATGCTCCGTTGGGATACAACAATATAATAAATAAAGGTGTAATAAGGGTGAGCGACATGTTCAAGCTATACAAATACGAGAACAATCTCTACGTGCTCCGCATGACGGGAAAGGAGATTCGCGACATGCTGGAGATGAGCTACGACCAGTGGGTGAACACCATGACATCGGCAGACGACCACATAATGCTGCTCGACAACGGCACACGGACGGACATGCAGCGCTACGGATTCAAGAACATGACTTTCAACTTCGACAGTGCCGCAGGCATAGACTACGAGGTGGACGTGACAAAGCCCAACGGCGAGAAGGTGAGAATCCTGCAGATGTCAAACGGACAGCCTTTCAACGAGCAGCGCGTGTATCGCGTGGCAATGAACAGCTATCGCGGCAACGGCGGAGGCGAGCTTGTGACTCTCGGGGCTGGAATACCCAAGGACTCGCTGGAGAGCCGCATAATATACAAGAGCACCAAGGACCTGCGCCAGTATATCATGGAGGAGATTCAGCGCATGGGAACCGTCACCCTTAAGGCAAACAACAACTGGCGCTTTGTGCCGGAGGAGATTGCCGTGCCTGCGATAAAGCGCGACCGGGAACTGCTGTTTGGAAAATAAAGCTATGAGATATTTTGTATTTTGCCAGTCCGACCTCCTGCTGGAGAAGACCGGCGACGAGACTTTCACCATCCCCTGCGGCGACAACCCTCCCACAGAAGTAAAAGAATGGACAAAACAGATGGTGATAACCATGCCGACAGGCGAGAAGGTCACGACCTACGCCATCGACGCGCCCGTGACCGATAATCCGCAGTTCGAGATGTGCCCCCTGCGCCAGAGCTACTACAAGCTCTCGCGCGAGGAATACATCTGCGCGGGGAAATGCCACGAGATAGTGTATTGGGACAAGACCACCAAGTATTGCGGAGTGTGCGGCGGACCGATGAAGCTGCACACCGAGATAAGCAAGCGCTGCACCGAGTGTGGCAAGGAGGTGTGGCCGCAGGTGTCCACGGCTGTCATAGCCCTCATCCATAAAGGTCCCGACGAGGTGCTGCTGGTGCGCGCAAAGAACTTCCGCACCAACTTCTACGGGCTCGTTGCCGGCTTTGTGGAGACAGGCGAGACGCTTGAGGAGGCAATCGCCCGCGAGGCGCTGGAGGAAACGGGGATAAAAATAAAGAACATCCGCTATTTCGGCAGCCAGCCGTGGCCATATCCCTGCGGACTCATGGTGGGATTCAACGCCGACTACGAGAGCGGAACCATACACCTGCAGGAAAGCGAAATAGCAAAGGGAGCGTGGTTCAACCGAAACAGTCTTCCCACTCTCCCCGAAAAGCTGTCAATAGCGCGAATGCTTATTGACGATGGGCTTGGCTAAACCAATTTGTGAATCACCAGTCCTGAGCGGAGCTTAGGCTCAAACCACGTAGCCTTTGGCGGCATGATTTTTCCGCTGTCGGCGATGTCCATAATCTGCTGCATCGACACGGGATAGAGGGCGAGGGCTGCGCGCATCTCGCCGCTGTCCACGCGGCGCTTCAGCTCGCCGAGTCCGCGCAGACCTCCCACGAAGTCAACGCGCTGGCTGCTGCGCAGGTCGCCCAGTGCGAGGATGTCCTGAAGGATGAGGCGGCTTGAGATGTCAACGTCGAGCACGCCTATCGGGTCGGTGTTGTCGTAGGTTCCCTCCTTGGCGCTCAGGCTGTACCAGTGGCTGTCGAGATAGAGCGAGAACTCGTGCAGACGGGCGGGCTTGTAGATTTCAGTGCCCTTGTCCTCCACCGTGAAGTTCTCGGCAACCTTGGCGAGGAACTCTTCCGAAGTCAGCCCGTTCAGGTCCTTGAACACGCGGTTGTAGTCGAGGATTGTCAGCTGGCTTGCCTGGAAGCACACTGCCATGAAGTAGTTGTACTCCTCCGTTCCGTTGTGATTCGGATTCTGCTTCTGCTTCTCCGCTCCCACGAGGGCGGCGGCAGCCGAGCGGTGATGACCGTCGGCGATGTAGAGGCTCGGCATTTTTGCAAACTCCCCGGTGACGGTCTTGATGTCCGCGTCGTCGGAAATCACCCAGAACTTATGCCCGAACCCGTCCACGGGAGCGATGAAGTCATACTCCGGCTCAGTGGCGGCATACTTCATGATGAGCGCGTCGAGCACGGCGTTGTCGGGATAGGCGAAGAACACCGGCTCGATGTTGGCGTTGTTCACGCGGACATGCTTCATGCGGTCCTCCTCCTTGTCGCGGCGCGTCAGCTCGTGCTTCTTTATCACTCCCGTAAGGTAGTCGTTCACGTAGGCACCCACCACGAGACCGTACTGAGTCTTGCCGTTCATGGTCTGGGCGTAGATGTAGTAATTCTCCTTGTCGTCCTGCACCAGCCATCCCTTGTCCTGAAACATCTGGAAGTTCTCGGCAGCCTTCTCATACACCCTTGGGTCGTACTCGCTCGTGCCCGGCTCAAAGCAAATCTCGGGCTTTATTATGCGATACAGACTTTTCTCGTTGTCGCCAGCCTCAGCGCGCGCCTCTTCCGAGTCGAGCACATCGTAGGGTCGGCTTTCCACCTGCTCCACCAAATCCTTTGGCGGGCGTATTCCCTTAAACGGTTTTACTATTGCCATAACTTTTATTGTTTTGTTGATTAAATTTATTATTCTTTTTACGGTTGCAGGCGCAAAGCTACACATTTTTCTTCACATTACCAAACTAAAAGTTGAAAAAGTGGCGTTTGCGGATGAAAAATGCCGTATGCGGTGTGTATTTTGCGGCAGAAAAAATCTAAATCCAGGTTACTCAAAAAAATTATCCGGATAATTTTTTTGAGCTGCGGGATTTCAGCTTTTTAAAGCAGGAAAGAAAACTTGTTTGACGCCATGCAGCCGATGCTTTTCTTGAAGCTGCACAGCCCGTAGTTGGGCACGCCATCGCTGGTTGCCGGACCTATGTCCAGAATGTCCAGCCCCTGCTTACGGTAGTGCTCAAACACGCGGTAGGCGAGCAGGTTCATCGGTCTCATACCGGAATACTCGCGCAGGTCGCCCCAGTATATCAGCTGGCAGATGCCCTCGGCAACGTGAAACACCTGCGCGGCGGCTACGTCCCTGCCCACGTGGCTCAGCAGAAAGAAGTCGGCGGGAATAATCTCCGCCGTCCGCATCACGTCGTCGCAGGTCATGCGCAGCGGATAGCCCTGCTCCTCGCGGTTGCGCCTTATCACCTCGTAGGCCCTTGCCACGCCGCCGGTGTCGCCGCGTTCCACCTTATTAAATATAAAGGGCTCCTTCAGCGCGCAGTTCAGCTTGTTGCGCGCGTTGCGCTCGATGTTCTGTATGTAGTGCTCAAAATCGCTGAGGTCAAAATGATAGTTCACGTCAATCAGTGTTTTTTCTGCGTGGCGGTGCAGGGCGTTCACCGCCAGCGGTATCTGTCGGCGGTCGTACAGGTCGGGCGGCAGCGTAACCGCAATCTTCTGATTATGCTTTTTGCCATATTCCTTCAGAAGCTCCACAGCCATGTCGAAATACTCAAACTGCTGAGACCTGTTGGTGGTGAAGCCCCCGAAAGGTGCCGAGAACGGCGAGTACATCACGCCGTCGGCGCGCTCGCCGAGGATAATCCCCAAGCGCGCCCCGCCGTCGTCGAACGCGAGATGGTGCAGGCGCTCCGCCTTGTGGCTGTTCAGCTGCGCAAACTCCACGCTGTTGTATGCGTGCGCGGGCTTCGCAAAAATCTCCCTGTATTCCTTGGCTTCAACCTCAACGATTTTCATTCTCAATGTATTTCAGATAGTCGTCGTACTCGCGGATATAGTCCTCCTCTTCAAACAATTCCGATGCCAAAACCATGCAGACGGCTCCCGAAGAGAAGTCATCGAGTGTGCGCCATATTCCCGTGTCCACAAGCAGTCCCTGCCATGGATGGTTCAGCAGATAGGTCTGCTTCTCCTTGCCGTTGTCGAGCGTAACGTGAAAGCTGCCGCTTACAGCCACAATAAACTCTAAGCACTGCTTGTGGGCATGACCTCCGCGGCATTCTCCGCCAGGCACGTCATACACCCAGTATGCCCTCTTTATTTCAAAGGGCACGTTCTTGTTCTCTTCCGCCACGGTCAGATTTCCGCGCGGGTCTATTATCTTAGGTAATTCTATTATTTTGCCAATCATAATAAATAATACTGTATTACAGGCTTTCCATAAGCCATTTCTCTATGCAGCGCGTACTGGAGGAAAAGTTTACACCTATTATATATATATTGCGGCCGTCGAGCTGGAAAGGACGGGCATACTGGTTGGTCTTTATCTGCTGCAGGGCTTCCTCGGCAGTGCCGTCGAGCTTTATTTCAATTATATATACGTAGTCGGGAGTCTGGATTGTGATATCGATGCGTCCCTGACTGGTGGCACGCTCCACATCCGCCATGAATCCCAGCATCTTGAAGATGAGCATCATAGAGTTTTGGAAATATTTCTCCATGTCGCCAGCCACGCGGTAGTCGTTGCCGGCAAAGAGTGTCTGCAGGCGGGTCATAAACTGCTCGGGGCGACCTTGACGCACATCTTTTGTCAGTTCAGCAATAAATACCCCTGACTTGTTTTCTTTTAAAGGGGTATAGTGAGGTATGAGAAATCTGGTAAAGCCTTTTTCCACCTCTTT
>JAGAPI010000140.1 GCA_017623335.1 Prevotella sp. | reverse complement strand
CTGCACCATGAACAGCACGCAAAACTTTCCCACCGACGTGGGCGTGCCCAGCAGCATTGCGTCCTCATACTTGATGCCTATCACGAAATAAGCCACTGCCGCCACGCCGGTGAACAATATGCAGCCTGGCATTCCCTCACGGTAGAACATGAGAAAGAACGACAGATAGACCAGCGCGCTTCCCGTCTCGCGCTGAAGCACGATGAACAGCATGGGCGTGAACATGATGGCAAGAGTGTATGCAAAGTCACGGGTCTTTGACATGCTGTAGCCGTAAGCACTCATGAACTTTGCCAGGGCAAGCGCCGTGGCAAACTTGGCAAACTCGGCAGGCTGCACGTGTATGGGTCCCAGCACCAGCCACGACCGCGAGCCCTTGATGCTGTGGGGGTTGAAGATGGTGACAAACAGCAGCAAGAGCAGCAATCCATACAGGAAATAGGAGAAGGTGTCGAACAGGCGGTCGTCGAGCAGCATGATGACAAGCCCTAAGAACAGCGACGTGCCAATCCACACTATCTGCATGCCCGAGCGTGTGCCGAGGCTGAAGATGTCGGTGTCGCCGTAGTTATAGCTGGCGCCGCACACGCTCACCCACCCGAACACAAGCAGTGCGATGTAGATAACAATGGTAATCCAATCTATCGACGCCAGCACACTGGGCCGCTTATCTGTTTCTTGAACCATAAACTATATGTCTGTTTTGGAAGTCTTCGGCACGTTTTTCCGATGCCTCCGACAATTTGCCTGTTATATACTGTTCCATCATCAAGCCTCCGATAGGCACTCCATAGTCGGCTCCCCATCCACCGTTTTCCACATACACGGCAATGGCTATCTTCGGTTTGTCCATTGGCGCAAAGCCCATGAACACTGAATGGTCGTGCCCCATGTTCTGGGCTGTTCCCGTCTTTCCGCACGCCATGAAGTTATAGCTTCCCAAAGCCCGGCACGTACCGCCGAGCACCGATGAGCGCATGCCCTCTGCCACCCTTTCGTATGCCCACCGCTGCGCCTTGGTGTAGTGGCGGCGGGTGTAAAGAGTGTCAAGCGGCTCGCCCTGCACCTTCTTCACCACATGGGGCACATAATAATAGCCCCTGTTGGCTATCGTGGCGCCGAGATTGGCTATCTGCAGCGGTGTTGCCGTGACCTCTCCCTGCCCTATGGATATACTTATGACGGTGAGTCCGTTCCACGAGCCGCGGTAATGCTTGTCGTAATATTCCGCATTGGGGATAAGCCCGCGCTTCTCGCCCGGCAGGTCTACGCCAAGCCTGTATCCGAATCCCATGCTCACCATATAGTCGCGCCAGGTGTTCATGGCATTCTGCACGCTGCCGTACTTTTTCCTGCTGCCCATCATATAGTACAGCCCCCAGCAATAGTAGGCATTGCACGATGTGCTAAGCGAGAAGTTCAGCGCCAGGGGCGAGCTGTGGCCGTGGCAGCCCACATGCAGTCCGCGGAAATAGAAGCCGTGGTGGCAGGGGAACGTGGTTGACGGAGTGACGATGCCTTCATTGAGGAAGGTCAGCGCCTGGGTGGTCTTGAACGTGGAGCCCGGAGGATACTGTCCCATGATGCTTCGGTTGAGCAGCGGCTTCCACGGGTCACAGCCCATTATATGATGGTTCTTGCTGCGGTTGCGCCCCACCATGATGCGCGGGTCGTAGGTGGGCGAGGAGACCATGCAGAGAATCTCGCCGGTGGCTGGCTCAATAGCCACGATGGAGCCAATCTTGCCCCGCATGAGCCGCTCGCCGAGAGCCTGCAGCCTGAGGTCGATGCTCAGCGTGAGATTCTTGCCCGGCACAGGGTGGCGGTCGAGCGCCCCGTTCTGATAGTTGCCCTTGATGCGCCCGTGGGCATCGCGCAGCAGAATCTGCACGCCTTTCTCGCCGCGGAGCTGTTTCTCGTACGACCGCTCCACGCCCAGCTTGCCTATATAGTCGCCGGGTATATAATAGTCGTCTTCCTCGATGTCGGCGGGCGACACCTCGGCAACGTCGCCGAGAATGTGGGCTGCATACGGATACTGGTATTGCCTGATGCTGCGCTTCTGTACATAGAAGCCGGGGAAGCGGTACATCTTTTCCTGAAACACGGAAAAGTCGCGGTCGGACAGCTGCGAGAGAAAGAGCTGCTGGGTGAAGCGCGAATAGCCTGGATTCCTGCTTCTGTCCTTGATGGTTTCCATGCGCTTGTCGAACTCCTCGCGGGTGATGTTGAGCAGCTCGCAAAACGCTAATGTGTCGAGACGTCCCTTTGCCTCGTTCATCACCACCATAATGTCGTATGCCGGCTGGTTGTACACCATCAGCTTGCCGTTGCGGTCGGTTATGACGCCGCGCGACGGATATTCTATCTTTTTCAGGAAGGCGTTCGAGTCGGCGCTTTTCTTGTAGTCGTCGCTTGTGACCTGCAACATGAAAAGCCTGAGGATATACACCACCACAATAACAGTGGCGACGCCCCCAATCACGTATTTCCGATTGTCAAGCTCAAAATCCTTCATTCTTTCACGCACTTTTTCCGCTTCTGCCAACAGCTCGCCGCTCCGCGGCATGGCTCAGGAATGCCAGCCCCTGAATCATCCGGCTCACAGAAAACGTCACCTTTATCTTCTTATCTTCTCACACTCTCTATGGTAAAAATGAGCATAAACGTTATAAGCCAGCTGCCGCCGATGCACAGCAGCCACTGCACCCAATCGAAGAAATTAAACGCTTCGACAGAGAACAGCACAATGCAAAACAGCATCAGCAGCACACCAGAAAAGAACGAGAACTTCATCGATCCCATCTCCTTCAGCAACGGGGCGAAACTGCCGCCGGCATCATCGGGCACGAACAACCGCAGGAAATAGGGCTGCACGAAGCCAACGAGAGTGAGCGACGAGGTGGCTACTCCGGGGGTGTTGGCAAAGGCATCAACACACAGCCCCATGGCAAAGCTCCACAGCAGCACCACCCAGCGCGGATATGCCTCGCCGAACGACAGCACAAAATAGACATATAAAAGAGGTGTGGCGCAGTCGAAAAGATGAATGCGCCCGAATATCAGCACCTGCGCAAGAATGAGCAGGAAAAACAATATTATCCTTTTTACTATATCTATCATATCCCGATAACTGAAAAAAGTTATTCTTACCTTGTTGAAGCCTGGCGCAGCGAGTCGCGTGCCGCCTCCAGCAGCCGCGAGCTTTCCATCAGGCTCTTGTCGGCTATCACGCACACATTGCGTAGATTGCTGAAATCGGTAGACAGATGCACTTTAAGCCTGTACGACAGGCCGTCGCGCGAGTTGTAGGTCTGCAATATCCTTCCCACCAGCACTCCCTGAGGGAAGATTGACGAATAGCCGTTGGTCTCCACCCACTCACCTTTCTTAAATCGCGCGTGGCGCGGCACATCCTCAAGGTATGCGATGGAAGGGTCTTTGCCGTCCCACTTCAAAAAGCCGAAATAGCCCCTGCCCCTGATGATGCAGCTGATGCGGGTGCGGGTGTTGAGCACCGGCATCACCACGGTGTAGTGCTCGCCCACCATATAGGTGACTCCCACTATTCCCAATCCGCATACCACGCCCATGTCGGGCTCTATGCCGTCGGCAGCTCCCCGATTGATGGTGAGAAGGTTGTCGTGCCGGTCAAGCGTGCTGTTCACCACCGATGCCGACACCAGCTTGTAGCGGCTCAGCAGCTCCATCTGTCCGGCATCGGCCTTGATAGTGTCGGCAGTTGCGTCGGCGTAAAGCCTGCGCAACTGCTCCAACTGTCTTTCGAGATAGAAATTGCGCAAGGTGAGCTGCTCATTGACCTTGGACAACGCGAAAAACGACTCGATGCCCGATGAGGCCTCAAGCACTTTCCCTGTCACCGCATTCGACGAGTTGAGCCACACGCTACCCTGATAGCTGTTGTACTGAAACAACAGCAGACAGCTTATGACCTCAAGTATCACAAACAGAAACCAGTTGTAATACCTCGCCAGAAAGTCCAACAGATTGCGCATCCTCTATGCTCCTTTGTTCTCTCTCTTTTATATTTCCGGTTATCTCATCAGGAATGTGAACCTGTCGATATTTTTCAATGCAATGCCTGCACCTTTTGCCACGCTGTGCAACGGGTCCTCGTCGACATGGAACTTGATGTTGAGCTTCTTCTCCAGACGCTTGTCAAGTCCGCGCAGCAGAGCGCCTCCGCCGGTGAGGTAGATGCCGTTCTTCACGATGTCGGCATAAATCTCGGGCGGCGTCTCGGCAAGAGCCGACAGCACTGCGTTCTCGATCTTTGCCACAGTCATGTTGAGGCAGTTGGCAATCTCCTGATAGCATACCGGCACCTCCATAGGCAGTGCGGTGATGCGGTTAGGCCCGTGAACCACATAATCCTCGGGTGCCTCGCCGCCAAGGTCGGTCAGCGCGCTTCCCACATGTATCTTGATACGCTCTGCCATACGCTCGCTCACCTTCACATTGTGCTGGCGGCTCATGTATTCCTGAATGTCGGCGGTGAGGTCGTCGCCAGCCACGCGGATGGAGTTGTTGCTCACGATACCGCCAAGCGAGATGACTGCAATCTCGGTGCTTCCGCCGCCTATGTCCACTATCATGTTGCCCTCGGGAGCTTCCACGTCGATGCCCACACCCACGGCTGCTGCCATAGGCTCGAAGATGAGATAGACATCGCGGCCGTCGGCATGCTCTGCACTGTCGCGCACGGCACGCAGCTCAACCTCGGTGCTGCCCGAAGGCACGCCTATAACCATGCGCAGCGACGGTGAGAACAGGCTGCGCCCTGTGTGAACCATCTTGATGAGTCCGCGCATCATCTGCTCGCATGCCGAGAAGTCGGCAATCACGCCGTCGCGCAGCGGACGTATGGTGCGGATGTTGTCGTGAGTCTTCTCATACATCATCTTCGCCTTCTCTCCCACGGCAATCATCTTGTCGGTGCGGCGGTCGAGCGCCACCACCGACGGCTCGTCAACCACAATCTTGTCATCGCTGATGATGATTGTGTTGGCGGTGCCCAAGTCCATTGCTATATCACGTCTGAACGAAAAAAATCCCATATCCAGCAAATTATTTGTTAAACCAGTTATGTATAGCGGTATCGTAGTGGCTGCTCACGCCGAAAGCACGCCCGGCAAGCATCTTGCGGTCGGCAAGGTCGGTCTGCGCGCCTTTTTGGTTGAGAATGTCCAGCAGCACGCCGTATTCAGCCTTGCTCGGAACAATCACCACATCGTTGAAGTTCTTGGCTCCGGCGCGTATCAGGGAGATTCCGCCTATGTCAATCTTCTCGATGATGTCGGCATCCGACGCGCCGCAGGCAACGGTCTGCTCAAATGGATAGAGGTCGACTATCACAAGGTCGATTTCAGGAATCTCATACTGCTTC
The DNA here is from genome assembly GCA_017623335.1 of Prevotella sp. The sequence goes on along the minus strand of JAGAPI010000140.1, from coordinate 9,682 downwards.
ATCTGCTCCTGGTCGCCCTCGTTGTCACGACGGCCGAGGATACCTCCGAACACTTTGGGGTGAAGGGTCTTCACACGCCCGCCGAGGATGGAAGGATATGTGGTGACATCCTCCACCTTCTGACATTCATAACCGAGCGACTCGATGAAAGCCTGTGTGCCACCGGTGGAAAGGAACTTCACACCCTCATCGTTCAACTTCTTCAACAGCTCGTCGAGCCCGTCCTTGTGGAATACCGACACTAATGCGGTCTTGATTTTCTTTAATTCTGCCATATCTGTATTAACGCGTTAAAATTTTGAGTCTTTTTTCCGCAGCCCAGGGATGCAAGGCTGCTTATAGGCTGCAAAGGTACAAAAAAACTTTTATTTTCCATAACAAATGGTAATCTTTTTATAAGCAAGGAGATTAAAATTATGATTTAACTCAATTTTGCTCCCTCAGGAAACGGGGAAACATGCTGACGCTCCACGTTTAAATATTGCGGCGTACGCAGGAATACAGAGCGGCGTACGCAGGAATAAAAAGCGGCGTACGCAGAAATATAAAGCGGCGTACGCGGAAATTTTGCCGAACCCGACATGAAATAAAAAAATCCCCTGACTGACGGCAAAACATCGCACAGACGTAACAAAAATTAAAGGGAAATGTAACATCTGCGGTGCAAATTGTGTTAAAATAGCTATAAAGGCACCCAAAATCCGTTAACAGACTTTGGTTTTTCAATATTTTTTCTTACCTTTGCAATCGAAAATGTCAGATTTTACAGTTTTTTCGGCATAAATCTGGTAATTGGATTGTAATTACCAATGTCCGGCAGAGTGTAATTCCGATATATTTATTGAGACACTTAAAAAATAAGAAATAACTTATGACTATTAAGAAATTAAGAAACATAGCCATCCTGGCTTGCACCGCTTTTTGCTGTTCAATTCCCGCCTCAGGACAAGACCTTCTTGCCCGCCAGGCACCGGTAGACAGGAAGCTGAAGGCAGTTGACAGCGTGGCACTGAAAAACCTCATCATCTTAGAAGAAAAAGAAAATCCCGCAGAAGCCCTGTACGAGGACTGGAACAATCAATACGCCCACCGCGCCACAGAACTGCCCGACTCGTTCCGCATCGACCTGCGCGGCTTCTGCATGCCTACCGACAACAGGGTAGTGACAAGCAACTTCGGCGCGCGCTGGGGGCGCCAGCACAAGGGAATTGACGTGAAAGTGTACATCGGCGACACAATACGCGCCGCCTTCGACGGAAAAATCCGCATCGTGCGCTACGAGGCACGCGGCTACGGAAAATATGTGGTGATACGCCACCACAACGGGCTGGAGACCATCTACGGACACATGTCGGCATGGCTGGTGAACGAGAACGACGAGGTGAAAGCCGGAGACCCGATAGGTCTTGGAGGCAACACCGGACGCTCAACCGGTTCGCACCTGCACTTTGAGACACGTCTCTGCGGCGTGGCGCTCAATCCGGCTCTCATGTTCGACTTCCGCAACCAGGACGTGGTGGACGACTACTATATGTTCCACCGCAGCAGCTATCAGAGGGAATCGCTCGCTGCCAACAAGGTGCGCGGCGTACAGGGCAAGCAATATGGCGACACCGAGGACGTGGAACTGGCAACGGCTGCTCCTGAAGCCAAATACGCAAAAGACGTGCACTTCCACAAGGTTAAACGCGGAGAGACGCTCGCCGCCATCGCACGCAAGCGCGGCACCACTGTCGACGAGATTTGCAAGCTCAACCGTATAGGAAAGAACATACGGCTGATGCCGGGGCAAATCCTCAAGTACAATTAATTCAGACAATAAACTAACACATAATACAACTGAAAGAAAACCGAAAAGCGGCGCAGCGGAAGCAGCGCCGCTTTTAAATTTTATAATAGCTCCAAAAAATTGCAAAACTTTTTGCGGGATAAAAATTAAATACGTACCTTTGCTGCCGACAATGCAGGGCAAGGCAGCACATGCCGCCGGAACCGGACTCACCGGCAGGCTGGCAATCCCTGCAGACAATATGTTTAACCCCTTAAAAAAAAAGAAGTATGAAGAAATTTACATTAGTACTTATTTGTATGCTGACGCTGGGCACAGCCATGGCGTTTGCATTAAACGACAAGGTCATCACCGTGAACAGCTTGCCGGCAACAGCACAGCAGTTTTTGAAAAAGCACTTCAAAAACGCAAAGATTGCCATTGTGAAAAAGGAGAACAAACTGATAAGGAACGACTATGAGGTGACCTTTGCCAACGGCAACAAAATAGAGTTTGACAGCGACGGCAACTGGGAGGAGATTGACTGCAAGGCAACCGCGGTGCCGGCTTCGGCAGTTCCGGCAAAAATCACGCAATATGTGAAGGCAAACTATCCGCAGGCAAAAGTGCTGCAGATAGAAAAGAAGCGCAACGGATATGAAGTGAAGCTCTCAAACAGGATGGAGCTGGAATTTAACAAAAACTTCCAGCTCACTGACATTGACAACGATTAAGTTATTTTTTATCATCACTAAGCGAAAGCATCTGGGCATCCATCTCATCTGCCATGACAGTGACATTGTGAGAGGTGCCGCAAACTTTCAAGAACATTGAGCCAAGCTCTGATGTCCCCCGGGGCACAGGGCTTGGCTCAACTGTTCCCTGAAGCAGCACAGACATGGCTCCCATCATGAGCCGCAGGATGGTGGCTTGGCACAGCTGCCCGCCATCGGTCAAGCCCATACCGCCGGCATAGCCCTTTATGACAGCCGCAACGGCAGAGCGTATCGCCGTGTCGGCGTCCACCAGCCCGGCACCGTCGCAACGGGTATAAAGACTCAGGTGTTCTGCAACTGTGTACTTGCCGCCCTGAAGCAGCTTCATGAAATTGCGCTTGTATTCCTCCACCATTGCTGTGTGGAGCGCAGATGACTTGCATGCCACCTGCATAAGACGCTCTGCCGAAATGGTGGTCTCGCCGGCAGAGCGCAGCGCCTCGGCAAGCTCTTCAAAGCTGTAGCTCAAACTTGCTATGGGCTGCACCATCACCTCATGGAACACCGCAGCCACCTTGTCGTAGCTTTCCAGCATCGTCTGCTTCACTATCCGCGGCTGCTGCTTTTCGTCGGGTGTCAGCCCCCTGCCGTCCATCACACCGTTTGCAAACGCCTCGAAAAACGAGCGCACAAGCGCCGCCATCGCCCTATCCTTTCTTATCTCCATTGTCTTGCTGCCTTTTAAATTCTAAAAACTTATATTTGAAGTGTATAACATACAAAAAGTCTCCCTATATATATAAACTAATGTACGCGCGCACATATTATATATATAGGGAGAAAAATTTTCAATACACCGCAGGCATCCAGACCGTCATCTCGCTCTTGCCGCGGTTGCCCCAGGCATAATACGGGATGAGGCGTATCTTGGTGTCAGCCTTCTTCTTGCCAACCTTGCGGTAGAGAGTGCCTTTCCACGACTGCTCGCTGCGGTTAACGGCTGTTGTCTCAAGAGCCATCATGCGGCTGCCGCCTATGGTTGTCTCCACTGCCGTGAACCTGGCATCCACAGGCAGGGCAATGTCATCGATGCTCACGCCGTTGAGGTCGCTGCTCTCAAGACAGTAGATCACGGGACCGCGCTGCACCGCCACCTGACCGCGGCTCTCCTCCACCAGCGGGTTAGCCTCCATTATCTTTGTCTCCATCGGCATGTCGAGTGTCACCACGTCGCCCTTTTTCCACACGCGGTCAACGGTAACATAGCCTTTGTATGCCGCTGCCTTTATCTCCTGACCGTTCACGCTCACCCTGGCTTCGTCACACCAAGCCGGAATGCGCAGGCTCAGAGCCATCTGCTTCTTGCCCTTCAGCCCGGCAACGCTAATCTTCACGGTGCCGTTCCAGGGATAGTCGGTTTCCTGCTTCAGGGTGATGTCGCCTATGCCGTCGAGCCTGGTCTTCAGCTCGTTAGCGCCATACATATTCACGAAGATTGTCTGCTTGCCCACGCTGTAGGCATAGTCCTGAGCCTCGCAGAGAGTGCGCAGAGTGTTGGGCGGACAGCAGAAACAGCTGATATACTCGGTGCGCTCCTTAGGCCAGCGCAGCGTATAGGGCAGGTCTGCCGACATGCGCAGCGGATTGGTGTAGAAATAGCGCTTGCCGTCGAGGCTTATGCCGGGCATGATGCTGTTGTAGAAGCAGTTCTCCACCAAGTCGCAGTACTTTCCCTCGCCAGTTGCCTGAAGCATGCGCCAGTTGAGCAGCATGTTGCCGATGTTGGCGCAGGTCTCGTTGTGGGCGGTTGAATGCGGCAGCTGATAGGGACGGCCATAGCTCTGGTGCACTTTCTGAATATTGGCGGGCTTGTAGTCGGTGCCGTCGGGCGATGTTCCGTCGTAGAGCGCGCCGCACGCACCGTTGATGTACATCTTGCGGTTTACGATGTCGTCCCATATCGACGTGAGGTTTTTCATCAGCTGCTCCTCACCGTCCTCGATATACACGTCGGCAACGCCGGCATACAGATAGTTGGCGCGCACGGCATGACCGCGTGCCGTGTATTGCTCGCGGAACGGCTCGCGGTCCTGATTGTCGTCGGTACCGTCGGGCACACTGCCGCGGATGTCAATCATCTTCTTTGCCGCATTGAGGTAGCGCTCATTGCCTGTGGCGCGGTAAATCTCAATCATCGCCATGTAGTGCGACGGACATACGGCGTTCTTTGCTATCTCCTCAGGATTGTTGTCGAGGAAGTTGCAGAGAAAATTGGCAGCCTTCACGCTGCAGTCGTATAATGTTGTCTTGCCTGTGGCACGCTTGTGTATGATGCCAGCGGTGATGAGGTGACCGAGATTATATGTCTCAAAGTTCAGTTTGTTGCCGAACGCGCCGTCCGACGCCTTGCCCACGGCTGTTCCCACCACGGTTTTGTCCTCGCCGCTCTCCTGCATCTGCAGGCGCTTGTTCAGCTCAGCCACAATCACCGGCGTGTGCAGATAACCGTCCTCACGCTGCGACTTCACGATAGTGCCTATGAAGCGGTCCATAATCTTTTCCAGCTCCGGGTCCTTGTTCACTGCATACACCGCAGCCACTCCCTCCAGCCACTTGTACATGTCGCCATCGTGGAACGGCGGTCCGTGACGGCGGCCGCGCTTCTCGCCCGATGCCACGAGGAAGTTGTGAAAACCGTGCGACTTGTCGCTCTGCCATGTCTCCCACATGCTCTGCACCGATGTGCCGCTGAGCACATCGAACCAGTCACCCCAAAAACCTCCTGTCCATTTCACGGCCGACAGCGGAGTGGAGTTCATCACAGCATACTTGCTGTTCTTGGTATCTGTGATACCGTCGTTTTGCGCCGTCGCAGTGGTTGCAGCCAAGGCAAGCGCAAGCAAAGCCATCATGTTTTTTCCCATATTGAAAAAAATAATAAAGCAAGGCACCCCTAAAAAGGGAGCGCCTTGTTTTGGTTTATAAATAAAAATTACATCAGTGACTTCTTGCCGGCAAGCGTGTCGTAGTTGTTCTTAAGGTCAGTCCAGTCAACCTTGTGCTTTGTGCTGATGCCGTTGATATATTTTTCGATATTGGTGTAGCCGTCGCCGGTGCAGTCCTGGTTTGCGTCCGAAGGATCGTTAGGATTTAAGCCGTTTGCCTTCTCCCACTCGTCTGGCATACCGTCGTTGTCGCTGTCCACGTAAGGCTCGCCCTTATACTCTGGCCATCCGCCCATCTGTGCCGGGTCGGTGATGATACCCATCTTGTAAGAGTCGTTGCCAAGACGGCGGTACTTGAATGTGCCGTCCTCTGCCTGCGACTTAGGACTGAGTCCCCACAGGTCACCGTAAGGATTCACCTTCGGGAGCTTCTTCACATAGTAAGCCTCGCCGGTGCGTACCTCGTTGATGATGCGCTCGTCCACGATATCACGTGTAGGCAGCATTGCTCCCACGTTGTCGAGCACGCGGTCGAAGGTCTGCTCTGACGGAATGATGGTCATGTGAGGCATTTCAAACGGCTCGTTTGAGCGCATGATAGCCAGCTCGTCGGCATTCAGGTCACCGTCCTTGTCGGCTGTCTGTATACCGCCTGCCCAGTTGTCCTTTGTTATTGCGTCATAGCCTTCAACGATGTTTCCGGTGGCATACACACGTCCGAACTGCTTGAACGGGAAGAGCTTGTTGCTGCGGCTCTCCGACTTAACTATTCGCCAGCCCACGTTGCTGTTCTTCGGTGTGAGCGGTCCCGGCTTATAGTAGTTGTTGATGAAGTTGCTCATAGTAGAGAACTCGCCGCCGTCGGCAGTACGGTGCACCCAGTTGTAGATGATGTTGTTCACGAAGTTGAACACGCCGCCCCAGCCTATCGACGGGTTACGTCCGGTGTTGTCTGCCCAGAGGTTGCGCATGAACGTAGAGTTCTCGCCGCCGATAGTGCTTCCGAAAGCATGGTTATAGGTATCGAGCGCCTTTGCGGAGATTGTGTTCTGGATTGTTACGTTCACTGTAGGCACCTTGCGCTTGGGCTTGCCGTCGCCCATGTCGAACATGTGACGGTAGAACGAGATGTTCTCGTCAAGTCCCCATTCGCATGAACAGTGGTCAATCATGATGTTGCCCACAGGGTTTCCTCCGAAAGAGTCCTCACGGTTCCAAACGTGGGTGTTGCCGCGGCGGAAACGCATGTGACGGATTATCACGTCGTGAGTGTCAACCTGGAACGACTCTCCCGACACACACACACCGTCACCAGGGGCGGTCTGTCCGGCAATAGTGATATAGGGAGCACGGACGATGATAGGGGTCTTCAGCATGATGATACCGCTCACATTGAACACGATGATGCGCGCGCCACCCTGCTCGCAAGCCCAGCGCAGAGAGCCTGGACCGTCGTCGTTAAGGTTGGTAACGGTGTAAACCTTGCCGCCACGTCCGCCAAAAGTGTACATACCGCCACCCTCAGCACCAGGAAATGCAGGAATCTTTGCCTGTTTCAGGTCGTAAGGACGTGAAGCCCACGGCACGTATGGACGACCTTCCATAGCCTCTTTCTTTACGATTGGAAATGCCACCGCCCATGCCGAGTCAGAATGTTCTGTCCATTCTTTGTTTTGTGCGGCGTACTTTGCCTTTGCCTCATCGGTAATCTGCGGATATTGCGCCATTGCGCTCGCAGCACTCAATGATACAGTTGCTAATAGAAATAGTTTTTTCATTTGTTTTTGTTTTTATGTTTCAGTTATAATCTTCGCCATTGATTTATAATGTAGACTGCAAAACTGGAAAAATGTACCGACACAAACACCACGTTTTAATATTTCTTAGTTTTTTCACAAAAGACAGGACACTACGCGCGCGCGAACATTAAATATATATATAGCATCACCTTTGCCATATTCACGCCAATCACCCGTTTTTGCTTTTGGCGGGTTCTAAAAATCAGCTTTATCGTTGAGCGAACACACATTCAGACCATATAATAACAAAAAGATGCAAAAATGGGCAAAAATATGTGTTTTTCGCGATTGTGTTCGCACACATCATTGATTTACGTCAACAATAAGCCTTATTTTTAGAGAAAAAGTCTAAAATTATTTGGTAGTTGAAAAAATCGTCGTACCTTTGCAGTGTCAAAAGGAAATAACAATCCAAATGACACTGACTATAGGGATAGTCTAAAGGTAAAAAAGATTTGATTAGGATAATTCGATTAGTAGTTTTTAGGTTTTAAAGTTTAGTATTTAGGTTAGTTTTAAGTTATTCATTAGGTTAGTTTTTTAGGTAAAGATTGTTGTTTTGGATTTTCAAGAGAGAAAATGATTTTTAGAGACAACACATTTACGCGAGCAATCCGGGAGTGATCTTCGATTGCTCGCATTTTTTTATCCGTATGTTAACTGTACAAAAGCACCCAAAATCATATATTCAAATATAAAACAAAAAAATCCGGATGTTTCACAACATCCGGATTCCATGTTACAAAATATTTGAAAACATTGAGCTCTCTCAACCGTTCAAATATTTAATCTCACAATCTTATAAATTATAAACCAAATATATATTATTTTTTACCCTATGTCTATCACTAAACATTTAAATCAACTATCGTTGAATTAATTCCCGCCAGTCCCAGCGCATCGGCTATTCTCACTTTCAATGCCAATTTCTCCTCAGCTGTCAATACCGGAATCTGGCAAATTGTTCTGTTCATCTTTTTTTACACCATGTCATATACATCGTCATTATGTTTTTTCATTTTAATGACGCTGATAATACATGGTTGTACTATCTACACGGCAACAAATTTTCTGAGATTGGAAATGCTGCGGTGCATCAGGTTGCGCACCGACTGATAGTTTATACCCATAATATCACAAATATCATCATACTTCCGCTGCTCCATATAATAAAGGTGTATTATCTGCTGCTGGCGCGGCGAGAGTCGTGCGATGCTCTTCATCAAACTGCTGTGAATATTCTGTTCTTCCTCTATCGCCTCAAGGCTGACATTGTCTTCTTCGACTGCAGCATACCCCACCGATGAGGCATCATCTCCAACAATGCGCGAAGTTCTGCGATATTCATCATTGATACGGTTGCGCAAAGATATAATAAGGTATGACCCAATATTAGATATTCCGGCAAGCTCATCGCGCTTAGCGAAAAGTTTTACAAACACATCCTGTATGCAATCCTTGACAAGCTCACGATCTGGAGTGATTTTACATCCATACGCGAACAGATTGTCAACGTGTTTGTCGTAGATTTCTGAAAAATTTGTCATCGTTCTTAATTAGGTTGTTTGTTCGTATTTGCTGCAAAATTATCCAATAATATGGAAAAGCAATGGTAAAAAACGGTATTTCACTATGACTAACCGTTTTTTTCATATACTTTTCCATGAAAATCCCATCATTATGAGCATTTTTACTTCTTCTCAAGCCAAATCACCTGATTGCGCTTCGCTGTGGCAACGGTGTACTCGCCATCAATATTTATAGTCTTTTTGCCGCGGACAATCTCGCCGCTTGCCACATTGATGGTATTCACACGGTATTTGCCTTCCGTTATTTTTACACTGTATGGCTCATTGCCCATGGTATAAATTATTGCGCCATTGTCGCCGGAAATCATCTTATATACATTGCCGCCGTCCGTCACATTGCGCATCTTGGCAGCCGTAGCGAGGAAACCTTCATCGCTCACAGGAATGTTTGGCAATGAGCCGCCCGCCATCATCACCGCCCAGCCGAATGCCGGATACTGCTGACCGAAATAGGTCACTGCCTTGTCGGGATATTTCACCGCATATTCCTTCACCGCACGGTAAACCTCATCAAAACCAGTCTTGCCAACCTTCCATTTGCGCATGTGCTGACGTGGAGCCAAGTTCTGTCCTGCTCCAGGTGCCCACAGCTCCTTGGTGTTGTAGTGCCAGTAGCGTATGTCGATAATGTCCACCACCTTATTATATATAGGGTCTTCGAGTATTGCGTCCTGCGCATCCTTGCAGCAGCTCAATGCTATCATTGGGTGACTGCCCGTCTCGCTCTCCCACTCCTCCACGGTCTTCAGCCAGAACTGTGTGAAGTGCAGCGGACCGGTGTACTCGTCGCTTGTGAGCTGCACCACGTTATCCCTGTCCTTCAGCTGGTCGAGACACATACGGATATAGTTTCTGTGAAGCTTTT